>NZ_AYLO01000048.1 GCF_000496735.2 Methyloglobulus morosus KoM1 | reverse complement strand
GTAGTTTCCAACACATTGAAATCGGTGACACCTATAAATGGCATTTACTTACTTTTTATCAATCAGTTAAGCTGTACTATTCCGATAATCTCCGGACACCAGTGATGGCAGGTATTACTACCGATGTTTGTATTGTTTATCCAGCCATAACGGCGGTTGAAGCAGGCTATCAAGTACAGGTAGTTGTGGATGCTTGTGGCTCACCCACAAAATTGGGTGATGAGATCGCCTTACGGCGTATGGAAAAAGCGGGCGTGATATTAACCACAACCAATCAACTTATTGCCGAACTTGGCCAAAATTGGAGTTCTGCAAACGGTTCCAAGCTGATTGCAATTTTATTCGAAGACGTTCTATCTAAGCTTTAATGCCCGGACAAAGCTAAAATGAATAACCAATCCATGCTTCTATATCCTGCCCAAACACGGGAATGCAAAGATTTCGGGTTTATGCGGGCCCATTCGCGTGACGGGGCATGCTGCCCCGTCCGTATGGTTTTACATTGATTAATCGAAGCGGCATTATTAAGGTTTGCAGAAATGTTAGGAACAGGACTCTGTCCCGAACGTAGATTATTCAATCGCTAACATGCCTTCTAATGGTTGTGCGGCAGTGTCAAAGGTGTAAACGCCGCGCAGTTTAATGGCTTTTTGTTTGGCTATAAACTTGGCTTTGTTGGCAATTAAAGCATCGGCAAATCCTGCATTGCTGTCCCGGTAATCATTAAACGCCGTCCAGACGGTTAAGTTATCTTCAAAACAAAATTCCTGAATCAACGCTTCGATCACCGCAAGCAAAGCCAGTTTGTCTAAGTTGTATTTTTTGTTTTTCAATGTCCAGACTGTTTCAACCAAGACCACATCCGTCAGCAATGCCTTTGGGTTATTTTCAATCAGGCGCGTCGCTTTTTCTGACTGTATCAAGTCGTCTTGCAATAAATAGCGCAGTAAAACATTGGTATCAAGGGCAATCAATTGAATTCGGCTTGCAGTGATTCGTCGTCGGTCATGTCAGCTAAGGGTTTAACATGCTTTAGCAAACCTTTGGCGGCGCCCGGCACTTTTTTAATCAGCGTTAAATGGCCTTTATAAATAAAGCACTCCACCTCGTCACCTGGGTGAATATCTAACTGCTGGCATTGGTCAACAGGCAAGGTAATCTGTCGTTTTAAGCTAATTTTAGGCATAAAAATCTTTACATTATTAAATAAGTAAAGAATAGTGGCCGTATGTTACGTTGTCAATTAAATTTTTTGCAGGGTTTCACTTAAGACGATATTGAATGGTTGGTTTCCACAAGCCACGTGAGTTCGGTGTTCGAATACCTCTCTGAACAGGGCAACATGCCCAGTCCGGCTAAGGTGACTAAGAAGCTGTTTGGTTAAAAAAGTGTCTTGGTTCGGCGATCTATCAACCTTTAAAGCAGTAGTGAGCGTCATGCCGTCAGGGAATGACGGCATCCAGTCGGCATGGAAGCCATCCCTGGCTTCTGGATTCCGGCAGTCCATGCCGGAATGACGGGGTGTGTGAACAATTATTGAATAATAACCTATTGCGATTTCAATGCCTTATTGTTTATTGCATGGAATCGTTACCGACAGCCAGATACAAAATACGATTGGTTTTTTAACTACAAAGCCTCTTAGATAAGTTACCGCCCCGGCAGCCCGGTAGCCAGAGCTTTCACCTGAAGCAAATAAAACGGCGGTTTCGCTTCCAATGCCCCGCCATTCAGGGTCGCCGATTGATGCAACCGGTTGACGACAGCATACAAATTTCCATTCGGCCCAAAGCTAAATGAGTCCACCCAAGAGAGCCTTGGGCATTGAGAAAGCCTACGATACTTCCGGTCGGATGAAATAATGCCGATGGCATTTTCTGCTAATTCGCCCAAATAGATATTGTTGTCCTTGTCTACGGTAATCCCATCCGAAATCGGCTTGTCGCTATAGCGTTCAACGCGGCTTGCTAAAGCCTTATCATCCAGGGTTTCGTTAGCCAGGTCATCCGCCTTTATCCGATACAGGCTATGTCCGTGCATAGGCCCGAAATAGACCCACTCATTATTCAAGTCTTCGGTAATCGGATTGACACCGATATGAGGGCGGACAAGTTTTCCCGATTTGTCCTTCACTTGAATCGGCACCTTATTAATAATCAAATCGATATTTTCAGGAATCACGCTGCTATGGCCTTCAAGCACACGCCGTACCGTTCCAGTATTCAGATTGACCACAATCAAACCGGCATTTGTGCCGCCGGCTGGGTCGCTGATAAAAATATGGTTACGACGGGTATCGACGGCAAAATCGTTTACAAATTCATCCTTGGGTGCAATGGGTGGTGGCAAGTTGATGACTTGATGCAGCCTATCCGCCTTAATATCCCAACCCACCAGTTTTGGCATAACCCCGCTACGCATCCCGTTATCGAGCATCCATACGATCCCGTTTGCTGATCGAATTCCTAGCACAGAATCGAGTTTTAACACCGCTTTTGAATCTACATCCGCCAACTCCTTATTCGGAAACGGTACTAGTTTCTTGTCCTTATATTCAACCACCGTATATTTCGGCTGGTAAAACTGATGCATACTCATAATGATCCGGCCATTGTCCGTCACCGTCACATTGCCAGGGCCGTTTTCGAGTTCGGCTATGATGTCGAAGTTTGGCCCTGCTTTAGCTCCAATCGCAAACAAGATCAGAAAGCTAACGACTGCTAATTTTGGTAATGTCGCCATGAATATCTCCAAATAGAAAATGAATCAAGCAACACACTACGTTATCCTATGGGAACTGTTAAATGATCTTTATTCATGGTGGCATTCATGAATTTTATGAAGTGTTTTATAGAATGCGCTGAATGTTTATTGAATGTCAAAGCAAACGCCAATTTTGAATCATTTGCGGAAAATGGGTTCTAGCTTCAGTGCAAACTTCTGTAGCCACCGATAAATGGCAGGAGAGCTAATTGCCATATTCCGATTTGCTGCCATTTCAACCCAATGGCGGTAGCTGAGTAGATAAGTTAGATACCAGTGGGCAGAGGTTAGGACAATGGCTTTTTCAAATTAGCGTCCTTTGAAGCCGATCATCGTGTTCGATGGGCGTGTGGTTATCGAGCTGCTAGTGTAACCAATCAGCATTGTTTTTTCTAATGCAAGAGAACCCAAAACCTCGCGTAGTCAAAGCACCTATGCATAGGGAGCTGTCCTAAACCATGTCAAGTAACGATGCACAACAAATTTCTAAAAATTGATAGTTGGCTAACACTAAGACGATAAACAGAAATGCCGAATCCATTAAAATCAAAATCTTATTGCAGGTCAATTTGAAATATGGTAAGTTGACTTAAAGATTAAGTACTTAAAGTATGTTTTGCGAAAAATTCATTACCGCAAGATTCAGCACGATTTTACCTGTTTTATATTACCAATCTTAATAAGGGGAGTGATTTATGCCGGGCATAGACGACATGGGCGTTGAAAACGATACGCAGGGGATTTGTGGTTTCACCAGCACCTTGTATGCGGTTTATATGAATCAACCGCAGTTACGACAAAAATTGGGGGACGCTTTAGGTAATGATGAGACTGTACGAAGTCTACGTATGATGGCGGAGATCAAGACTTTCTTGCAAATGATGAAAGCCGATGGAAATAATGCTGTATTGGACGAAATTACCGAACTCACCAGTTCATTTGATGGCTACGATACATGGACGGTAGATTCCTATATCGATAAAATAAATCAGCTCGGCGTCGATAACAAGGAAACTGATGAGATCATAATCGATGATTTTTCTATAGCGATGCCACCGGATTCTACCATGGAATATATGCGCACCGCTTGGGGCTTGAAACCGTTTTTGACGGACGATGTCCTACCGGGCGATGTCATCTTAGGGCTAACCCGAACAGGTGCCCCAATAAATCGATGGAAAAACCTTGCACACTATGTGTACCAGAGTGCGGATGGCACAATATACAGTTGGGGGGGACAGTTTACCGATTTGGACGACGTGAATACAAAGAGGAATAGGGATTACTCGGTAATCTACCGCATCATGGTGAACGCATAACTTGTAATTGTGTCCCGGCGGTTTAACAACCCTGGGCGAAATTTAAAAAAGAGATTCAGGTCCGCTAAGCGCTGAAGCTTAACGGATAAGGTTGGATGATTGTGTGAGTATGCCGAACCATAATCTGGGACGATGTGATGCAATCCTGTGTCCACAATCACGGGGCGACTTCAAAGCCCTTGTTTTAGCAAATTATGAGATAATTTTCTTGTCGTATCAAAGGGTTTGACCAGATGAGTATTTTCGTTATTCTAAGGTTTGCTTTATCTGAATACCGAGGCTAATAAATAATTTACGCTGGAACTAATCCATGAAAAACCATGTGTTCATAGTTTGCTTATTATTGTCCGCTTGCTCTAACCTCCCGCCCGAAATTCAAGATCCCCCCGCATTGGATCTCAGTTACCAGGAAGTTGCCACAAACATAGCCAAGTACAAAAATGCGCCCGTACGCTGGGGCGGCAAGATAGTCGAAGTAGAAAATGAACCCAGTTATAGCGCGATCCAAGTGTTATGGCATCCATTAGGAAGTTATGGTCGTCCGGATTTGGACGAGCCGAACCAAGGCCGTTTTGTTATTAAACACCCAGAATTTCTTGACCCCGCCGTCTACAAAAAAGATACAGCCATTACGGTGGCAGGGATGTTGGAAGGCGATACTGAACGCACTATAGGAAACAAATCGTTGCGATTGCCTTTGGTGACGGCGAAACAGATCCATATCTGGCAAGAAGTCGATTATTATCCCTACTATGGAGGTTTTGGTTACGGAGGAGGGCTGAGCTATTATCCTTATGGTGGATTTTACGGTTATAGTCCCTACTACTGGGGTGGCTATTACCGCCCCTACTATTTCCATCGAAATCGTTGAGCCGTGCGCCGACATAAGGCAATAAGTTTTGTCGACGTCAACACCTAAAAAATTCAGTGTGGTAATCCAAGTAAGGGACATTTATTTCGCCGTGAAGTAAATATCGCCATAATAAGCTGTTGCTTTGCCTTCGGCATTGTCGGTGTCGGTCATAATGGCAACAGCGTCTATGTAGGCTATGTCTTCGCCTGTTAACTGCTTATAATCTGCACGGATATTGCGCTTTTCGGTAGCCCAAGTTCCAGTCTTGTCGGCTGATGACCGAACGGCAACCATCATGGCATGGTCGCCAGCAAAGGGATTAGGCCAGACTTTATCCTTGGGCGAGGTGCTCGCCCAAACATAATTGATGGCTTTGGTATTCCAGAATATGAGTCCGCCACTCACAACCACATAAACACGAGCTGCAAAGTCATCACCCAATTTGCTTTGCTCATCTATGCTCCCTAAACGATTTTCGATGCGCCATCGCCAGTTCAGGTATGGTGTTTTTTGAAGGTCTATGCGCTGTTCGAAGAACAGGCCTGAGGCAGCCGCATTACTGTCGGCCTTTAGGGCGTTTATGCCGTCTATTTGGGTTATTTGGTATTGGGTCCGTCCTTTAAATTCCTTAGTTTTCCAGCCAGTTAATGAGCCTGTGGAGAAACTGCCAACCATAAATTTACCAATCGGGTGCTCACCTGCACTAACAGGCATGAACCCGATAAAAAACCACAGATAATAGATGTGAAAATGATTAAAGCGTTTTACAAACATGACGACGACCTTATTTAAGAGTTTAAAAGCATGGCATAAGCCTTGTAGAACGGCGGTTACGGATTTCCAGGAGTAGCTTGAGAATATCAATTGGCTAAATAAATACCTGGATTAGCCTAGTTTATTTTTATCGATGTTATATAATGCCGTCCTCATCAATGTTATCGATGCCTCGGTGGCGAAATTGGTAGACGCAAGGGACTTAAAATCCCTCGGTGGTAACACCGTGCCGGTTCGACTCCGGCCCGAGGCACCATTAATATCAATATGTTACATATATTTAAAGGATATTGATTTAATTTTATGCTTTAAAGGGTAACTTTCAAAAATAATATACAGCAAGGTCGAGAATGCTGATACCTTCCGATGTTTTTCGATAGCGTAATTTAATGGGTATTGCCGCTAAAAAGATCGTATCCCGAAAGCCATTGTTGAATCAAATTGGTAATGGATAGCATAAAATTGTGTATTTCACTTCTTAAACGCCATACTTGACTAGTTTCAATAAACTGGTGCTGGATTCTAGCCCAATCGCTAACTCTTACAATCAAGAAACTACACATAGGCTCTAGATAACCAACTGCCATTCTGTCCTATCACACAATTAGTTTCAGTCGGCAGTCGGATTGCCTTTTTTACCGGTGTAAGATGCCCTATAACGCAAGCACAGGGCTTGCTAAACTTGCTTATTGCCGAATAGTAAAAACGTAACGAACTCAATCAAAAATACCCGAGGGAGAAATTGCTATGACAAAAAAACAAGCAAAGAAAATTAAAACAGACACCTATAAAGAAACGCTGCGGTTATTGCAAATTGAATTGGTCAAGTTACAAAAACACATCATCAAGAAGAATGACAGGGTCTTGATAATTTTTGAAGGCCGCGATGCGGGCGGCAAGGACGGCACAATTAAGCGTATCACCGAGTATTTAAGTCCGCGCGAAACCCGTATGGTTGCGCTCGGCAAGCCGTCAGACCGGGAAAATAGCAGTTGGTATTTTCAACGCTATGTACCTCATTTGCCTGCCGATGACGAGATGGTGTTTTTCAACCGTAGCTGGTACAACCGCGCAGGCGTGGAGCGGGTCATGGGGTTTTGTACCGACCAGGAATATCATGAATTTCTGGAAACCGTGCCCGACTTCGAGCAAATGTTGGTCCGGTCCGGTATCAAATTATTGAAATATTACCTGGATATTAGTCGGGACGAGCAAAAAAAACGCCTGAAAGACCGCCAACAAAATCCGCTTAAACAATGGAAAATCAGCCCCATCGATAAAGCCGCCCAAAAGCACTGGGATGATTACAGCCTAGCCCGAAACACGATGTTTGCCAGGACGCACCATTTATCCGCGCCCTGGACGATCGTCAAGGCGGACAACAAACAAGTGGCGCGTGTCAATGTCATCAAAGACATGCTGTTCCGGCTTAGCTATAAGGATAAGGATGAAGCCCTCATCCTGTCTGATGCAAATATTGTTTTCAACTATGAAGAAAGTTATCTGCAAAATGGCATGATAGCGCCGTGATGAGTCACTTTTTATTTGTGATTAAAAGACATCGCCATGATGATGAGGAAAATAATGACTAATATCGGCCAAAAATAAGGCGCAAAGATAAGGCAAACCATAAAGGCAAAAAACACGGCACCGAAAAACATGAACACGCCAATCCCCATAAACAGCAACATCGTGAGGACAATGGCAAGTCCCATTATCACCAGAAAGGTCGGGATGGCGGCAAAACGGATGAATGGCTCAGCAACGGGTTCGCCATTGACCATAATGCTTAACTGCCCGACTTCAGGGTGGAATAAGTAACCGAGTATCGCGATAACTGTGCCAACGATGAAGACTTTGGAAATCAGCTTTGCACTACCTTTATTTTGCATAATGGCGACCCCGACTTACTTGGACTTGTTTTTCATGAAATCACACCGGACCAGCGCTTTCTTTATGCGGTAGGCTGACTTTCGCCATCGCCACGCCCAGCATGATCATATTAATGCCCAAAAACAGACCTAACAACCAATGCGCGGTTTCAGCCCAGAATGCCAGGATGATAATTGCAAACGCCAATGCGGTCACTCCGCTAAAAAGCACAAACTGCCAATGTGGCAACGGGCGCATTATCAAGGCCATGTAGATTTTGATGCTACCTTCAAGTGCGAAAAACTGGCCGGATTGGCACGTTGATTGTCTTCAATTCAGCAACAGCCGCCTTTCGGTTGGGATTCGTCCAAGCTCCGTAGCATAGCGAGCGTATGTGATGCAATCATCCGGTTTTCATCGGTAGGCACAACCCACGCGGTAACCATGGAATTTGGGGTTGAGATTCGTGTTTGGCCGGCCGCATTGGCGGAGCTGTCAAGTTCGAGTCCCAGCCATACCGCCTGCCCGCAAATTTTATCGCGAATAATGGCAGAATGTTCGCCGATGCCGGCGGTGAACACCAAGGCATCAAGCCCTCCGAGAGCTGCGGTCAGTGAGCCTATTTCAAGCCCAACGCGATAGACGAACAACTCAACCGCTTCCTTTGCTTTTGGATTGTCACTGGCAAGCAACGTACGCATATCGCTGGAAATACCGGACACACCCAGTAGGCCGGATTCGTGGTAGAGCAGTTGCTCCAATGCGCTCGGTTTCATGCCGTGATGGGCCATAAGGTAAAGCAACACGCCTGGATCGAGGCTGCCGCAGCGGGTGCCCATTACCAACCCGTCTAATGGGGAAAATCCCATCGTGGTGGCGATGCTGCGGCCGTTTTGGATGGCGCACAAACTGGCGCCACTGCCTAGGTGGGCGACGATGATTCGCGCACTCGCTAATATGGGATCGAGCGTAGGCAGCACGGAAACAATGTATTCATAGGATAAGCCATGAAATCCGTAACGAAGCACACCTTCATCAAAAAAATGCCTTGGCAACGCAAAGCGTTGCGCTATTTCGTGCTGTGAGCGATGGAATGCGGTATCAAAACAGGCCACATGCGGCAAGTTAGGTAAGATTTTCTGGAACGCGTGGATAGCGGCGAGATTATGTGGCTGATGCAGCGGCGCTAAGGGGATAAGGTTTTCCAGGTCGGTGAAGATTTTTGCGTCGATCAGGACGGGTGTTGAGTAGTGTTGTCCACCGTGGACAACACGATGCCCCACGGCTATCAGTGATCCATCCGTTAAATACTCTTCCAGCCACGCCCGGATAACGGCAATAGCACTCTTATGGTCGTGAACCTCATCAACAGAAAGTGTACGTTCGACTAAAACGACGCCATAGGAATTTTTTATGGTGAAGTTTGGTTGGTTTTCGATGCCGTCAATTTGTCCGTTTGCGTCAACAATAAGCTGGGAGGACGGGGCCCATCGGTAAACGGCGAATTTGATGCTTGATGAACCTGCGTTGATGACAAGCAAGTATTTATTCACGATCTTTCATTGGATTCGGGTAACGCGCCCACTATATCCACATGCTTTTTTAGGCGCTTGATCGCACATGGTCGTTCAAAATTAATTCGACTGCCAAATCAAGAGCCGGGACGTTCAAGCAGGTGTTTGGGCATATAACTGCGGTCGCCCAAGATTTCGAGCATCGGCCCGTGGGTAGCCATCTTTACAATGCTGACGGAAGCTGCAGGTGCATCGATACGATCCCGATAACGGCCAAGATCGATGCCCAACAAGCTGCAAAGGATAATGCGTATCGTGGCCTTGTGGGAGACAACCAATACGTTGCCAGAGACGTATTTGGCTTCAATTTCGCTGATGACCGTAAGGGCGCGGCTAGCCACTTGAACGGCTGTTTCACCGCCAGTCGGCGGATTCCAAGCCGGTTCTGTCAGCCAGTGGATATAATCTTGTTCATAACGAATGCGAACATCCTCTTTTTCCTTATCTTCCCATGCCCCATAATCAATTTCCCGAAGGGCATCCCTAACTTGCATGGGCAGGCCTAACGCAGTGCATAAGGGTTGTGCGGTTGCGATAGTTCGTTTCATCGGGCTGACATAGACATCCGTCCAAGAAACCGAGCTATAGGCTTCGGCGAAAGCCTGTGCCATTTGTTTGCCTTCCGGTGTCAAGTCGGGATCGAGCGTCCCGCAAAAGGCATCTCGTTGGCTGTATTCCGTCTCGCCATGCCTTAACAAGTATATTTTCAGGCCCATTTGAACTTTCCTATCGATTGGCGCCTTAATAAGGCCAGTGCCACTGTTCGTCTTCTGGCCTGTCTATGCCATGTTCGTAAGCATGATTGCAGCATTCGATTTGCAGGTCGCGTAGCTTTTCTTTTACGTGTGCGCCCGATACCTGCAACCCAGGTATGCGATTGATGGCATCAATTACTAGGCTGAAACGGTCGGTTTCGTTCTGGATCGCCAGTTCCAGCGGCGTGTTGATGCTGCCTTTTTCCTTGTAACCACGTACATGAAGATTATGGTGGTTATTGCGCCGATAGGTGAGTCGATGTATTAGCCAGGGATAACCGTGGAAATTGAATATAATGGGTTTGTCCAGGGTAAACAGGCTGTCAAAATCACGATCCGAAAGGCCGTGAGGATGTTCGGTGTTGGGCACTAATTTGTAGAGATCGACGACGTTAATAAAGCGAATTTTGAGTTGCGGAAAGTGTTCGCGCAACAAGACCACAGCTGCCAGCGCTTCCTTAGTGGGAATATCGCCCGCACTCGCCATCACGAGATCGGGTTCGGCCCCGTCGTCGTTACTTGCCCATTCCCATATACCGATGCCCTTGGTGCAATGTTTGACCGCCGAATCCATATCCAGGTATTGCAGGTGTTTCTGCTTATCGCACACTATCACGTTAATATAGTCGGTGCTATTCAGGCAATGGTTGGCGATTGAAAGTAGGCAGTTCACGTCCGGTGGCAAATAGATTCTTGTCACCGACGGGCTTTTGTTCACGACGATATCCAGGAAACCCGGATCCTGATGGGTAAACCCATTGTGATCTTGCCGCCAGACGGTGGAGGTAATCAGCAGGTTCAGCGATGACACTCTCGCTCGCCAAGGCACTTTTTTCGACATCGCCAACCATTTGGCATGTTGGTTAAACATGGAATCTATGAGATGGACAAAGGCTTCGTAGGTCGAAAAGAAACCGTGACGACCCGTCAGCAAATAGCCCTCCAACCAGCCTTCCAGCGTATGTTCGGACAGCATTTCCATTACCCGGCCGTCTGGCGACAATTCACCGCCGTCGGCATCTTCCGGCAACGTGTCCGCCAACCACGTTTTCTTACTGGCCTCGTAGATGTCGTCCAGCTTGTTAGAGGCATTTTCATCCGGCCCGAAGACGCGGAAATTGGCCATGTTGTCGCGCATAATGTCGCGCAGGAACTTGCCCAAGGGTCGCGTATTTTCTGCCGCCACTTTACCGGGACTTTCCAACGCCAGCGCATAATCCCGGTAATCCGGCATTCGCAAGGCCTTTCGTAACAAGCCGCCGTTGGCGTGAGGATTGGCGCTCATGCGCCGTGTTCCTTTAGGTGCAAGCGCCTTAAGCTCAGGGATTAGCTTGCCTGTAGTATCGAATAATTCTTCGGGTTTGTAACTGCGTAACCATGTTTCCAACAGCTCAAGGTGGGCCGGATTTTCCTTGATCGTTGTCAAAGGGACTTGATGTGAACGCCAGAAACCTTCCACTTTGTGTCCGTCCACTTCTTTGGGGCCAGTCCAACCTTTTGGGCTGCGTAAGACTATCATTGGCCAACGCGGTCGCATCGGGATTCCGCTGCACCTGGCTTCTCTCTGAATCCGTTGAATTTCAAGCACGCAGTGTTCGAGTACGTCCGCCATCTGTTGGTGCATTATTTCAGGATCGTTGCCTTCTACGAAGTATGGCATGTAGCCATAGCCTTGAAATAAATGCTCGAGTTCTTCATGGGAAATGCGGGACAACAGCGTGGGGTTGTTGATCTTGTAACCGTTCAGGTGCAGTATAGGCAATACGGCACCGTCACGGATAGGATTGAGGAATTTATTGGAATGCCATGACGTGGCAAGTGGCCCCGTTTCCGCTTCGCCATCGCCTACGGCCACTGTCACGATTAAGTCGGGGTTGTCGAATGCGGCGCCGTACGCATGGGAAATGCTGTAGCCTAGCTCACCGCCTTCATGTATAGAACCTGGCATTTCAGGGGTGCAGTGGCTTCCTATGCCGCCGGGGAAAGAAAATTCCTTGAAGAACTGCAGCAAGCCTTCCTCGTCTTCACTTTTATTGGGGTAATTTTCCGTATAAGTCCCCTCAAGGTATACTGGAGCCAACACGCCCGGTGCGCCGTGGCCAGGGCCTGCCAGGAAAATGGCATTGAGATCGTACTTGATAATCAGCCGATTGATATGGACGTAGATAAAGCTGAGGCCAGGGCTCGATCCCCAATGCCCTAACAGCCTATTTTTGATATGTTCCGGTTTGAGCGGTTCTTTCAGTAGGGGATTATCTTGAAGGTAAATCATGCCAGCGGCGAGGTATGTACACGCTCGCCAGTAGGCGTTAATCTGGTCTAGGTTGTTTTTTGATAGCCGAGCGGGTTCAGGAAGTACGGGGTTTGAATTATCGGATATCGGCATAGGTCTATCCAAAATAAAGGGTTATCTTTCAACTATACGCTTTAACCCATTAGTTTTCAATTTATGCGTTCCGGCGATTTACCCATTGCCAGCGCATTCTCGTACTGAATCAGTGTGAGAAATATTTTCTTAAAATGCCGACCTACTTAATCTCAAAGGGTTGGCAACATCGGCTAAAATATTTGATTTATTCGGAAACTGCCGAGCAAGCCATAGAAATCAACTGCATCTCCTGTGGTGCGATCATTATCGCCGAAGTGACATGGAAAGGTTGATGAATCCGCCATCATCCCAAGTACAGTCTACGGCAGCGAAAGGTCCATGTCATCATCACGGCTTACCAAGCTCAGAAACCCAGCGCTGAAGAGAGGATTGTATTTTAAGGTAAAAACGAGGAAACTAGCTCCCGTATATTTTGAACGTGCTGTTTTATTTGGGTGAACAGGATCAAAATGGATAAACAGCAGAAACATCAATTACCCCTGTGGCATTCAATGCCTGCAAACGAAGTCTGTAAGGCTTTTGTGAGCGACGTATCAGGACTAAGCCATGCGGAAGCAGGGCGAAGGTTAATCAAATACGGAACCAATGAATTTACCCCTTTCGACAGGCTTAGCCCGTTCAAACGATTTTTAAGCCAATTCCACAATGTCTTGATTTACCTGCTGCTGGGTGCGGCCTGCATTACCTATTTAATTGGTGAGCAGGTAGATAGCGTTGTTATCCTTGGGGTTGTTTTTATCAACGCAATAATAGGATACATCCAGGAAGGCAAAGCGGAAAAAGCCTTGGACGGCATCCGTAACCTATTGACCCAAGAGGCTATGGTGCGTCGGGAAGGCAAGGATTTTCTGGTTAACGCCAAACAGTTGGTGCCAGGGGACATCGTAAGCCTCGAAAGTGGCGATAAAGYCCCCGCCGATACGCGTTTGTTGCAAACCAAAAGTTTACGGATTGACGAATCCATGTTGACAGGCGAATCTGTCCCTGCTGAAAAAAATAGCCAAGCAGTAGAGCCTAACGCCGTGTTGGGGGATCGGCTTTGTATGGCTTATTCAGGTACGTTAGTGGCCTATGGCACGGGCTTTGGTGTGGTAGTGGGTACAGGTGATGCGACTGAGATTGGTCGGGTGAACAAAATGTTAAAAGCCGTTTCGCCATTAACTACGCCATTGCTAAAACAAATTGCCCAATTTAGCCGTTGGCTGACAGTCGCCATCTTAACGGTCGCTACGGTTACTTATCTATACGGTTGGACTATTGAGCACACTGCGCCAGCCGAATTATTTATGGCAGTGGTCAGTTTGGCGGTGGCGGCAATACCAGAAGGCTTGCCCACCATCCTGACTATCATCCTGGCAATTGGGGCCCGACAAATGGCTAAACAAAACGCCATCATTAGACGTTTACCCGCGATTGAGACTTTGGGTTCTGTAACTGTCATTTGCACAGACAAAACCGGAACGCTTACCTCCAACGAAATGACAGTCAAATCGATTTTCGCAGCCAATACGCTTTTTACTGTTGAAAACGAAGGAGATGGTCAAGATGCCGATGCAATCAAATTAGGCGATGCCGCAATCAAGTTGATTAACTACCCTGATTTGCAGATGCTTGTTAAAGCCGCCGCCCTTTGTAATAACGCATCAGTGATACAAAATGGGGGTATCTGGCATAGCCAAGGCGATCCTACCGAAACGGCACTTATTACTCTGGCTTTAAACGCCAATATCTCAATGAATGCGTTGAGGCTTGAATTGCCGCGCCTGGACACAATCCCCTTTGAATCAGCGTATTGTTTTATGGCGACGTTGCACCATAATCAAACGACAGGCCTGGTGTTTGTTAAAGGTGCGCCGGAGAGTGTATTGAGCCGATGCAGCCACCAGCTTGAGCGTGGCATGAACATACCGATTGACATAGAAAAAAGCCATACGCAAGCCAATCAATTGGCTACCTGTGGCCAACGTGTCATTGCAGTTGCCTATAAATCAACGTTCCTAACTCAAAAACAGCTAGACTTTGGGGACGTGGAAAGTGGGCTCACCTTGCTCGGCATTATCGGCATGGTTGACCCACCTAGGCCAGAAGCGACCCAAGCTGTTCACCTTTGTCAGAAAGCTGGGATTAAGGTCAAGATGATGACGGGCGACCATGCCGTGACGGCACTGTCTATTGCGGAACAAATGGGGATAGGCAACGGCTCAGTCCTACGCGGCGAAGAGTTGGATAGGATGTCCCACGACGGGCTTCAAAATGCCGTTCGCACCATTGATGTGTTCGCCCGTGTCAGCCCTGAGAACAAATTGCGCCTGGTAATGGCGCTACAAGCCCAACATCAAATCGTTGCGATGACAGGTGACGGCGTCAATGATGCCCCTGCACTGAAATGCGCCGATGTGGGGGTTGCGATGGGCAAGAAAGGCACGGAGGTTGCGAAAGAAGCCAGTGAAATGGTATTGGCGGACGATAATTTTGCGACAATTGCAAATGCCGTGGCAGTCGGGCGGGGTGCTTACGATAATTTAAAGAAAGCTATCATCTACATATTGCCTACCAGCATTGCTGAAGCCTTGATGATTGTGGTGGCAACTTTTTCGGGGAATATCCTGCCCATTACGCCCATCCAAATCCTGTGGATCAACATGATTACCGAAACGACATTATCATTGAGCCTGGCTTTTGAAGCGCCGGAAAGTAACGTAATGCACCGGCTCCCCAGAAAACCTGACGAGCCGTTGATTTCAGGTTTATTGGTTTGGCGTATCGTGTTTGTTTCTGCCATTATGGTGGGTGGAACGTACGGTCTTTTCCTTTGGGAACAAGCCCAGTCCAACTCAATTCCTGCGGCCCGCACTGTCGCCGTGAACACCTTGGTCGTATTCGAGATTTTTTATGTGTTCAATAGTCGCTATATGTTGAAATCGGTTGTCAACATACATGGCCTATTCGGAAACTGGTTGATTTGGCTGGCGGTTGTCATTTTGATGATTTTACAGCTTGCCTTGACATACTGGATGCCAATGCAGTCTGTGTTTGGTACGGTAAGCCTTGATCTTCATACTTGGAAATACATAGTTGGCGTGGCGTCCAGTTTGTTCGTTCTTGTGGAGATTGAAAAACTTATGATTCGCTTGGTCATGCCAAGGTTATGTTGTGCTTTTAAAAACAAGTCATTGAAACAAAATTAAAATTAATGTGCATCCAATCTATGGCAACCTTTCTGGAAGCGCTTAATTGATCCAGATCAAGCAATCAGGCAAAAGGGTGTTGCATATTAGCCGTTAACACCCTATTTTGGTAACCGTATATAACCGTGCATTCTTACAGGCAAATCCTATGTCGGCGATAGTCAAAAACTTCGAAAAATTACAAAGCTTCTACGAAGTGCAGATTGCAAGGCTTCAAGCCAATAGCCATTTCATTACATTGATGGCTTTGCCAACTCTCCAACGCCGGTTGAGTTTTGCCGGATTGTTCTTGCTTTCGCAGTTGTTCATATTCGGCTGTTTGTACATACTTTTCGGTAAAGTGGTCGTTATTGGCTTTGTTGCCAGTATCCTTGCGGGATTGGCGACGGGTTTGGGCGCTTTGCCTGTGCTGTTTTTTAAGAATATCTCGAATAACCTGTTCAGTAGCCTATTAGGCGGTGCGGCAGGTGTCATGTTGGCGGCAACGGCATTTTCCCTGCTGGTGCCAGGTATCCACTTCGGTAATGTGCTCTGGCCTGGATACGGTATTTATATGGTTTCGGCAGGTATGCTCTTGGGTGCGTTTTTCCTGCATTATGCCGATCATCAACTGCCGCATCCGCACTTTGATGCGGTCATTGATCCCCATGTGAATTCATTTAGAAAAATCTGGCTGTTCGTGATTGCTATCACTATCCATAATTTTCCTGAAGGGATGTCGGTTGGCGTTAGTTTCGGCTCGGGGGAAATGAAAAATGGCTTGGTATTGGCTATTGCTATCGCCATGCAAAATATTCCCGAAGGATTGGCAGTGGCGCTGCCCTTGGTCAGTTTGGGTTACAACCGCTGGCGGGCAATAGGGATAGCCACAATGACTGGCTTGGTGGAGCCCGTCGGTGGTTTGTTGGGGATTACCATGGTGACGCTATTTCAATCGGTGTTGCCAATTGCGATGGGCTTTGCGGCAGGCGCGATGCTGTTTGTCATCAGTGAAGAAATTATCCCCGAAACCCACGCCAAAGGGCGTTCGCGTTATGCAACCTATTCATTGATGATTGGGTTTATTGTCATGATGGTTGTCGATAATGCGCTGGGTTGAGTTTTCGCCAAATATTGCTTGGGTATCCAATTTGCCAATTACATTATTATTGTAAATTATTTGATTCTCCCTACCCTAACTCTCTCGGCAATTGGCCCTGAATTGCCTCACTAACTTAGGCTTATGCAAGGATCCTGCGGGAGGGAACAATTGTGCCTAAATCGTTCGATAGCTAAAAATAAGGACATTGTTAATAAAGTATAGGCTTTAGCTCGCCGTTCCATTTGAGCATCAAAAGCATGACGGAATATTTAAGCATGTCTTTGCTTTTGCTGTAGCACTTCGACTT
>NZ_AYLO01000047.1 GCF_000496735.2 Methyloglobulus morosus KoM1 | reverse complement strand
ATGATTTAAAGAGAGTTTGCGTTGACCTGTTAAGTTTTTTAGAAAACTGAAGCAGGATACAATACTTGCTTTGCTTCACTGTTATGAGCGGATAAACTGAGTTATATGAGTTTATAAATCAATAGTAAATTTCATAAGCACTTTCGAGGTGGGCTTTGTTTGATTCAATACGAGTACTGTTTAAAGAACTCGCGCCGACAGTTGATTTTTGTTCATTGCGTGCGGTTAATGAGACCAGCGAAAATATCGCCGTAAGGCAGGATGTATTGCAACCACTATCCAGCCGCGTCGATCGCGGTGCAATGGTGACAGTCATACACCGTGGCGGCTACGGCTATGCCGCGACTAGCGACTTGAGTGCAGGTGGTTTGAAAGTGGCACTGGGTCAGGCAAAAGCCTGGGCCGCAGCCTGTGCGAAACAACCGATAACTGATTTTTCAAAGATTGTATTTCCAAGCTATATCGGAAAATACCAGAGCCCATCCTCAGTGACATCAACACAACCGTCACGGCGAGAAATTATCGACCTCCTGCAAGCTGAATCAGCCATCTGCCGAATCGATGACCGAATCGTCGATTGGGAAGCCTCGCTATGGATAACCGATACAGGCCAACTGTACCTTTCGTCAGATGGCGGTGACATCGAGCAAGAGTTCCGCTACGTAGTACCGAACCTTTACGTGTCTGCCAACGTCGGTTCCGACACCCAGACGCGATCATTCGGTGGTCGCTGCCTATGCCAGCAAGGTGACCTGTCAATATTCCTTGACAGCGGTATGAACGGCAGTGGAAGACGATTGGCTGAAGAGACACTGGAGTTGTTGGCTGCGCCCAACTGCCCGAGTGGCGATATGGATTTATTGCTTATGCCGTCCCAGATGATGCTGCAAATTCATGAGTCTATTGGCCATCCGCTCGAACTTGACCGCATATTGGGTGATGAACGTAATTTTGCCGGTACCAGTTTTGTCACCCTCGATATGTTCGGCCACTACCTATATGGTTCCGAATTGCTTAATGTCAGTTTTGACCCTACCCGGCATGAAGAATTTTCCAGCTACCGATGGGACGATGACGGTAGTCTCGCTGAAAAACAATTCGTGATCCGCCATGGTGTGCTGGAACGGTCGCTGGGTGGTGTCATATCCCAAGCCCGCGCCGGAATTGACGGTGTCGCTGCGACTCGCGCCTGCAATTGGAATCGGCCACCGGTAGACCGTATTGCCAATTTGAATATCGAGCCCGGTACTAGTACCTTGAAAGAAATGATCGGATTAGTCGAGCGCGGCGTGCTGATGGACACAAACATTTCATGGTCAATTGATGATTCACGCAATAAGTTCCAGTTCGGCTGTGAATACGGTCAACTGATTGAAAACGGGGAGCTAAAAGGGGTGCTAAAAAACCCGAATTATCGGGGTGTTTCCGCCACGTTCTGGCGTAGCCTAAAAGCGGTTGGGGATATCTCGACTTTTGAGGTGATGGGGACGCCGTTCTGCGGTAAGGCCGAGCCTTCGCAAGTCATCCGAGTTGGACATGCTTCACCCGCTTGCCTGTTCGGCAATGTCGAAATTTTCGGGGGACAAGGCTGAATGCAAAACTATTTTTATGAGCTTGCCGCATTCCTACAAAACCAAGTCAAGGGTAACGAACGCTTCACCTGCTGGTTTTCTGCCGAGGATTCGGATTTTGTCCGCTTTAACCACGGTGCCATCCGCCAACCTGGGCATGTAAGCCAAATTTATCTGAATCTGCAATTAATCAGTGGCCAGCGTCACGCCGGTAGTTCGGCCACGCTTGGAGGAAGCCTTGATCCCGACAATGAGATTCTTGAGCGTTTGGTCTGCGGTTTGCGCAGTCAATTGGCCGACCTGTCGGATGACCCTCATTTACTGATTTCAACTGAGGTATGTTCGACCGAGCACATCGTGGCCTCGCGTTTACCAGCGACCCATGTCGTTGTCGATGAAATCCTGGCGGTTGCAAAATCGTATGACTTTGTGGGTATCCTGGCTGCTGGCCCAGTGTATCGCGGGTTCGCCAATTCTTATGGCCAGCGCAATTGGCATGAAACCTCGAGTTTTAATCTCGATTGGAGCCTGTACTGTAGCGATGATAAAGCCGTGAAGAGCGCCTATGCCGGATTCGATTGGGATAGTGCCGCGTTTAAGGTTAAGTTTAATGCCGCAGTTTCACAATTAGACATACTTAAACGTGATCCGATTACCTTGAAGTTGGGGGGGCATCGCGCCTATTTGTCGCCAACCGCGTTCGGTGAATTGGTCGGCATGCTCAATTGGGACGGATTATCTGAAAAGTCCTTGCGCACAAGACAAAGCGCACTTCGCAAAATGCGCGATGGGGGCTTGCAACTGAACCCGGCGATAACGCTATGCGAAAATGTGGCCGAAGGCATAGCGCCAAGTTTTCAAAGGGAAGGCTTTATCAAGCCCGGATCCATAACATTGATTGACCATGGGCATCTCTCAAACAGCATGGTATCGCCGCGTACTGCCAAAGAATTTGGCATTGCAACCAATGGTGCTGATGGCAGCGAAATGATGGTTTCAGTCGATGTCCAAGCGGGTGCATTACCATTGTCACAAGTTTTGTCTGAACTCGATACCGGCGTTTATATTAGCAACCTTTGGTATCTCAATTACTCCGACCGTGCCAATTGCCGAATCACCGGGATGACACGTTTCGCTACGTTTTGGGTTGAGAACGGTGAGATTAAGGCACCTATAAATGCGACGCGCTTCGATGATTCCTTATTCCAGCTGCTCGGAGAAAAATTGGCGGGATTGACCTGTGAGCGCGAACTGTTGATTAACAGCGAATCCTACGGTCAACGTGGCATAAATAGCATGCGCCTGCCGGGCGCCTTAGTTAAGGAATTTGTTTTCGTTCTTTGAACCCGGTTAACGATGACATACGAGTCGGCGTACTGCCTATCGACGGTTTCTACCTAAATATATCCAGAGACCTTGCAAAACCACCGTTATTGGTTAGAACATCCGTAAAAACCAAATTACTATTGAAAAATAGGGGGTAATTTCGGCGAATCTTTGCCAAAAGTTCGTCATTACCGGCCTTATTTCACCGTTTTCCGGCCGCTAGGCAGGCTTTGCCTGTGGCAACCGCGGCAACGGGCTTTCAACGTACAACCGTAGCAGCCTTTTCAAGTTATAAGCGACGGCTAGGAGAACATGCCAAGCGTGGGCCTTGGCCAAGCCTTGGTAACGCAGGGTCTTGCCGCCGAACCAACGCTGTTGGCTGCCCAAGGTGCGCTCCACCACAAAGCGCACTGTGCTGATCGCCGAGTTGCGGGCCAGTTGGCGTGGGCGGAGCGGCTTGTTCTTGA
Source organism: Methyloglobulus morosus KoM1 (assembly GCF_000496735.2). Taxonomy (GTDB): domain Bacteria; phylum Pseudomonadota; class Gammaproteobacteria; order Methylococcales; family Methylomonadaceae; genus Methyloglobulus; species Methyloglobulus morosus. The sequence goes on along the minus strand of NZ_AYLO01000047.1, from coordinate 198 downwards.
CGGCCTTGTCTTGGATGCCGTTTTGGTAGTGGCCAAATAATTGATAAGTTACATTATAGATTTGCCATAAGATAATGATCCAAATGACAATGAAGTATACATGCCGGGTTTGCCAAAGCGAGAACATCGTCAAGAACGGGCGCAATGCGAGCGGCAAGCAGCAGTACCGCTGCAAGGACTGCGGTGCCTGCAAGGTGC
>NZ_AYLO01000046.1 GCF_000496735.2 Methyloglobulus morosus KoM1 | reverse complement strand
ATTGCTGACATGGAAAGTTAAGCTATTAATCAATACTAGTTATTTTATTTTTTGGCTGATTGCCAATCCCAAGAAATCTTGGGTTCTATGCGCCACTGCATATCAGTTCGGATACTATGCAACATTGCATAGTTATTTGGAGGTTACTATGCGCCATTGCATAATAGTTGTTCGTTGATTTTGCCGCTTCCTATTGAATTAATCGCATTTTTAACAAAATAAATACAGAATTAATACTTTATTCTGAAGAGGCTATATATAGTTTACCATAACACTCAACCTGTGTTGCATCGAGGCTATATAATAATTTCAGGTCTAATTGCTTATTTTTCACCCAGCAACTCAGTAATTTTAATCGCCGTTTCCAACGCCCTCCGCCCCGCTTCCCCAGAAACCAGAGGATAAGCACCCGTATTAATGCAATTGACGAAATGCTTGATTTCTTCCAGTAAAGCATCGCCGCTTTCAAAAACCGATTCTTCGGTGACGATTTCAGGAATGCCGGGGAACATTTCCTTGGTGCCGGTCTTATGCTTGGTCAATACGCGGTTCTGGAAATCCACGGACACATAAGAGCTTGGCCTGAACATCCGCATCTTGCGTTCCACTTTCATGCTGATCCGGCTGGCAGTTACGTTTGCTACACAGCCGTTGGTAAACAATAGCCGGGCATTGGCAATGTCTGTGCCTTGCGTCAGGACGGCCGTGCCGCTGGCATCGATACGTTCCAGTTCCGAATCCACCAAGGCCAGGATAATGTCGATGTCATGGATCATCAAATCCAGCACAACACTGACATCGTTGGCGCGCGGATTAAACGGCGACAGGCGGTGGGATTCAATAAACAACGGTTTTTCGTCCCTTTCCAAGCCCAATACCGCCGGATTAAAGCGTTCCAGATGCCCGACTTGTAAAACAAGATTTTTCTCCCTGGCAAGGGCAATCAGTTCATCCGCTTCGGCGACGGTCACGGTAATCGGCTTTTCGACCAACACATGAGCGCCCGCCAACAAGAAATCCCTGGCAACCTGATGATGGTAAGTGGTTGGGACGACGATGCTGACGGCATCAACTTCACCGAGAATTGGCTTGTAGTCTGTATAGGCCTTAGTGCCGTTATCAGCGGCGATTTGGTTGGCAATGGTTTTGTTAATATCAACGACTGCGACTAGCTCGCAATCGGGTAACGCAGCATATTTTTGGGCGTGAAACTTGCCCAGATAACCGGCGCCAATCACGGCACACTTGAGTTTTTTCATAGGGTTGGTGTTCATTTGTTTTAACGGGCGCCCCAAAAAATTGGCCACCATTGGTGGAGGTTGTCCGAACAGGAAAGGTTTCCATCATTGTAATACAGCGGGCTTATGCAAGAAACCATTTAAGAATGGATACCATCTTATTATGGCCCGTATTACCATCACGATTTCAGCATTCTGCGTCCCTTGGTCTTTGGCTAAACAGTCTTGAACAGGCTGATCGCGCCTGTCTAAGCGGGTAGTTAAACGCATAGACTTGGACAAAAAGCCAAAAATATTTATATTGTCCATGTATTGTCAAAATATAGTTTGACAATAGAGAATGCTGCTGATAAATTAAATCGCAATTCAAGATTTAGGGAATTAAGCTGGGTCAAAGTTGCTCCATGAGGTTTTTGTTATTTACAGTAAGGCAGTCATATCATATTGATTTTATAATAAAAATATGTGGCATCGGTTATACGGGTGCTAAACGCCTAAATCGTATTTTTACTGTGTTTGGGATGTTGTAAAAAAATTTAAAACTATATAGTCAATAGATTGTCCTACTTTTGGCAACGGCTGTCCGATGTTGCTGTAAATTTGTCGGACGAATATTTGGCTTGCTTACACTAGTTATAAGTCACTGTGCGAGGATTTGGGTCATGAGATTATTAACTGAATACATGTCTGTACCGGAAGCGAACGGAGGTATCGTTGCAAATAAAGCCATCGATGACAATAAGCCCGCACCAGCAAGTAATGAGCCGGAAAGTATTGAAAGCCGCAATTTGAAGCTCGCACGGCAAATAGAAGCGCATAAAAATCAATTAATACATGGCCTATCAAAATTTCCCGTGACGGCATTGTGGGTGTTAAGCAGATATGAACAAGCACCGAACAAGGATGAACAAGAAGACGATGCCAGTGTGGCATCGGAATATAACGAGTTTTTGGAAGACATTAAAAAGCAATATCAAACTGTCAAGCTCGCATTTGCTGACAAAGCCCAAAATGAGGAGGTTTACGCCAGTAATCGGCAGCGATTGATGTCGGTTGTACAACAGTTTCCTTTTGCTTTTGAAGATTTGGTTAAGGTGGTGGATATTGTTGTTTACGCCTTTAAGTACAGAGGAATTTCCTTTGACCGGAATAGTTTGCCTTCAAGTTCTCCCGGCAATTCTCAGGCAAAGAGGCATGCCGAAATCATCTTAAAGCGACTGGAAGGCGTGGCTCGACACGGTAAAACAAGCCTGTCAGAGCAGTTTAAGACGATGGATTTACATCAGCACGAAGAGGAATATCTGTTCCTATCAATAACTGAAATGAGTGAGCTGATGGCTGATGTGGTATTGGCAGAGCATCATTGGCTAGCCTATCGTCAGAATTTGGCCACAGTCAATTCCAAGCTGGTTTTATTCATAGCCAACCAATATAGAGGTAGTTTTCTTGATTTTGAAGATCTGGTTCAAGAAGGCCATACCGGCCTATTAAAGGCGGTGGACAGGTTTAAGTACCGTTTAGGCTTTCAATTCTCAACTTATGCAGGCTATTGGATCAGGCAAGCCATTTCCCGAGCCCTCTCCCGTTCGGAACGTGTGGTGCGCATACCCTGCGGACAAATCGCAACCATCAATAAGCTATTCCGCGCCAAGGAAGAGCTGAGCCTTAAGACAGGGAAAGAACCCAGCATTCAAGAGTTAGCGGAATATATGCAGTTATCTCATGATGAAGTTAACGGCCTCTTATCAATTTCTCAATCTGCCGTAGCTTTGGAGGCGTTTGAGGATGACGAAAGCGAACAGGCTTTTGCACCTATCGATTTCCTGGAACAAAAGGTTTTTAACCATTCTTACAACATGATTGCGGAGGCGCAGTTACAAAGTATCGTGAAGACGGCCGTCAAGGCGCTCAATACGAGGGAAGCGAAAATCCTCTGTTCCCATTTTGGGGTCGGCACTGACGAGCAAATGACCCTACAAGAAATTGGCGTTGAACTGAACTTGACCAGGGAAAGGGTGCGACAAATCCAGGTAGTGGCATTGGACAAGATCAGGATGCGTTACGGCGAACAGCTGTTGAGCTTTTTGTGAGGCAATCGGCATTTATTTAATGTTTATTTTTGGATAATGAAATTGAAATAGCGCGAAGAATATGAAAATATCACTAAGCGGCTGGAAAACCCTATAAAATACCAAGCTTTTTGTATTTTTTGTGGCTATATTAAACCTGAAAGCAATGCAAAAAAGAACGGCGAAAATCAAAACTATAGGCCTCACTAAAATGAAGCCGGGAGAAAAGTAATCATGAAGAGATATATATTGAACACATTGCTCTGGAGTGTTGTGTTTACCGGCGCGTTTTTAATATACAACAGGATAAACGCCACGCCACCCGTGCAGGATTCGCTGGCCTATTCGGAATTTATCGGTAAAGTCAAAAGCGGCCAGGTTGATCGTGTCGAGATTAGCGGGCAATCAATCAAAGTCCGTACCTCTGATGGTCAAAACCTGCAAACTTTCAACCCCGGCGACCAGCACCTGATTGATGACCTGTTGAATGCGGACGTCCAAATCAGGACCATCCCGCCGGTGCAACGGTCCATGATGATGGATATATTCATCTCCTGGTTTCCTATGCTGCTGCTAATTGTCGTGTGGATCATCTACATGCGTCGGACGCAAGGTGGCGTAGGCGGGGCAGGGCAGTTTGGCAAGAGCAAAGCCAAAATGCTGGAAGAGAACAAGATGACGGTCAAATTTGCCGATGTTGCTGGTTGCGAAGAAGCCAAGGAAGAAGTTGTCGAACTGGTCGATTTCCTGCGCGATCCGCAAAAGTTCCAAAAATTGGGCGGCATGATTCCCAAAGGTATCTTAATGGTGGGCCCGCCCGGTGCCGGTAAGACGTTGCTGGCACGGGCGATAGCCGGTGAAGCAGGCGTGAAATTTTTTACCATCTCAGGCTCTGATTTTGTGGAAATGTTCGTCGGTGTCGGCGCATCCAGGGTCAGGGATATGTTTACCCAAGCGAAAGAACATGCGCCTTGCATTATCTTTATCGACGAAATTGATGCCGTAGGCCGACAACGGGGCGGTGCAGGTTTGGGCGGCGGCAATGACGAACGTGAGCAAACCCTTAACGCCTTGTTGGTGGAAATGGACGGTTTCACCGGTAATGAAGGCGTTATTGTTATCGCCGCAACCAATAGGGCCGACGTACTTGACAAGGCGTTGCTGCGTCCTGGCCGTTTTGACCGTCAAGTGACTGTTGGTTTGCCTGATGTCAAAGGCAGGGAACAGATATTGAACGTCCACATCAAGAAAGTCCCTGTGGGCGATGATGTTGAGCTTAAGAATATCGCCAGGGGAACACCCGGATTTTCTGGTGCCGATCTTGCCAATATCGTGAATGAAGCGGCATTGCTGGCGGCGCGCACCAACAAACAGAAAGTCAGCATGAACGAACTGGAAAAAGCCAAGGACAAGATCCTGATGGGTGCCGAAAAGCACACGATGGTTATGACGGAAGACGACAAAAGGCTTACCGCATACCACGAAGCAGGGCATTGTATCGTTGGTGAAATGTCGCCTGACCATGACCCTGTTTATAAAGTGAGCATCATGCCCCGGGGTAGGGCATTGGGTATCACCATGTTCTTGCCGGAACGCGACCAATACAGTGCAAGTAAGCGCAAATTGGAAAGCCAGATTGCGAGCCTTTTTGGCGGACGTATTGCGGAGCTGATGATTTACGGCGGTGACCGTGTGACAACAGGCGCATCCAACGACATCGAACGCGCGACTGAATTGGCAAGGAACATGGTAACGCGTTGGGGCTTTTCCGACATTATGGGGCCACTGGTCTATGGCGAAGAAAGCGGCCAACCATTTATGGGCTACGCCTCGCAAGGAGCAAAAGTATCTAACTCAGTACAAGACAAGATAGACGAAGAAATACGTTCGGTTATCGACAGAAATTACAAAAAGGCAGAAACCCTGTTGAAAGACAATATCAGTATCTTGCATAAGATGGCAGATGCGCTGATGAAGTGGGAGACTATCGACAAATCTCAAATTGATGATTTGATGGCAGGCAAAGATCCAAAACCGCCAGCCGATAACAATGATTCGTCAGACAAACCGGACGATTCATTAAAGCAGGAATCGACCGCTGGTAAACCAGATTTAACCAAACCTGCAGGGCAAGTTTGAGGTGCGCTCATTAGGGGGCTTCGGCCCCCATTTTTTTTGCCCGAATTATGGCGCTAAAAAATGCTAAGATTAAGCCGTAAGAATTATTCGGGTTTTTTACATATCAGGTATGAAGGCTTATCTAAAAATAATAAATACCTGTCTCTCCGTGTTGTTAATCGGCATCATGGGTTTTTTGTTTTGCCAAACAAAAGCAGGGACTTACCTTGAGGAAGAATTTGGTTTGGACTGGCTGTTCAAGCTTAGGGGTTCGTTACCTCCGCCTCCCGATATTGTTATTGTTTCTATCGACCAAGCTTCGGCGGAAATCCTGCGCCTGCCAGATGACCCCGAAAAATGGCCGCGTTCATTTTATGCCCAACTCATTGACAAAATAAACCAGCAAGCGCCTGCCATCCTTGCGTTCAATATCCATTTTGGTGAGGACCGAGAAGCTGCAAGTGACCAGAAATTGGCAAATGCAATGGCAGTAAAGAAAAATGTCATCCTCAGCAACTATTTAAAGCAAAAAACAGTGCCTTCCCTAGCGGAAGGAGAAATCCGTTATGAACAGGTGATTGAGCCAATCCCTCTGTTTAATCAAGCGGCCTTAGGTACGGCCCCGTTTCCGATACCCAAGACATCATCAACCGTTAAGGAATTTTGGACTTACAAACACAGTGCAGGGGATATCCCCACATTTCCCGTCAGTGTTTTTCAATACTTTGTCATCAAAGAAGCGTACCCTGAAATTCTACAGTTGCTGGAGCAGGCCGATCCCGTTCTTCGTGCCTCGTTGCCAAACAGGTTCGATCAGCTAGTCCAGAAATTTAGGACGATACAAATATTTCATGACATTCAAACGGCAATAACAAAAGATGAGTCCTCATTGATTCAAATGAGACAACTTATTGCGGATTCTCAATACCCCGCGAAGTTAAAGCAGCTATTACAAGCGTGGTTCGCCCTGATGAAAAGCGACGAACGACTTTATTTGAATCATTATGGCGATGTGGGCGCGATTACGACTGTGCCGTTTTATCAAGCATTGACGACAGAAATACTGGGGCCGAAACTATTTCGTGACAAAATCGTATTGGTTGGCTATTCAGACAGTATGGAGCCGGAAAAACAACAAGGATTCTATACGGCCTATTCAAAAACAAGCGGTAAAGTAATCAGCCCTATTGAAATTGCTGCTACGGCAGCCGCAAATCTGATCGATCAATCTTGGTTGAAACCGCTGTCTAAAACCAATCAAGCGATTTTAATTCTGGTTTGGGGGATATTGCTAAGCAGCACTTTTCGGTTATTTTCTTATAAATCCTCCGTGGTCGTGGCATTTCTGTTGACAGCCATTTATTTGGGTTACAGCCTATTGTTGTTTGCATCCGAAAATATCTGGATGCCCTTGGCTATCCCTACCCTACAGGTCTTATGCGTATTGTTATGGCAATCAACAACTTACTTTATCAAAATTAGAAAAGTTTCCGAGCGTTACTTGCCAAAAGAAGTATTTGCCATCAATACCCGTAATCCAGAAGGTATGAACCAGTTTGGGGTGTTGATGCAGGGCGTTTGTATGGCGACCGATGCGGGCCAATACACTGGCTTGTCGGAAACGATAAGCCCACTTGAGCTACATAAGCTAATGAACGATTATTACGGGACTATCTTTCCACGGGTAAAAAGCCGGAAAGGCATGATTTCCGACGTTATTGGCGATGCCATGCTGGCGGTTTGGGCGGCGCAAAAAATAGACACTAAACTCAGGTTGAATGCTTGCCATGCTGCCCTGGAAATCAAAACGGCCATTGCCCGTTTCAATGATAACTGTGACTACCAGTTGGCAACACGTATGGGATTGCATTTTGGGGAAATGCGCTTGGGCAATGTCGGTGCTGAGGAGCACTATGAATACCGCGCTGTCGGCGACACCGTCAACACGTCAACGCGTATCGAAGGTTTAAATAAGCTGCTAGGCACACAGATCCTTGTGTCTGAGCCAGTGCTGAATGGGTTGCAGGGGTTTTTTAGCAGGGAAATAGGCACGTTTTTGTTGAAAGGCAAAATTCAGCCAGTGACTATTTTTGAATTGATCTGCACCATTGATGAAATTTCTAACATAGACACAAACTGGCCACAGTTTGCAGCGACTTTCGCCCATGCGCTGGATTTGTTTAAAGCTAGGCAATGGCAGCATGCATTAGAAAAATTTCGTGCCATCAATGAGAGCCACCCCCATGACGGGACAACCCGTTTTTATATACGTTATTTAGAAAATCAACTATTCTCTGTATCAGAAAACCAAAATAGCGGGAATAGCCAAAGCAAAGAACATGCCGTAGTTATTGATGTGGGTAATATTAACGCTTTTTTGCATTGAGTCGGGCAGTATGGTTCACTTCAGCGTTAGGAAAAAAGCTGAGTGGTTATTGGCCTCAAAGCGAGCGAAAAGCCGTAGGTTTTCCTAGAAACATACCTGTTTCACAAAAACCTAATTTTAGGAAATACGGAAATGTTTAGTGCCCTTATATTAGTGATTAAACGCCTGTGCAACAAAAACGAAATGCGCAAAAATCGGATCGCCCTATTTTTTTTGGCGACTTACTTGATGGTGCCGTACGCTACTATAGCTTCGGCTGCGTGTTCCCAGCCGATTGCTAAAATTGCATCGGCGCAAGGTAAAGTCGATGTGCTGGGTTTTGGCGCTTTGGGCTGGAAAAGCACCCATGCCAACGATATGCTTTGCCCCGGTGATACGTTACGTACCGCAAAGTGGAGTCGAGCAACACTCGGCTTGACAAGCGGCGCAGTGCTCACGGTTGACCAAAACACGACAATGACTTTTTCTGCCCCGCAGGAAAAAGCGGCTTCTTGGTTTGTCAATTTGTTAAAAGGGGCTGCATTTTTCAGAAGCCGCCAACCGCAAAACCTAGATGTCAATACGCCTTTCATTAATGCTGTCCATGAAGGCACTGAATTTTTGGTTGCAGTATCCAGCAAAAGTACAGAAATTTCTGTTTTTGACGGGAAGGTTTCAGGAGAAAACGCCGCAGGAAAAATAACGATAAACAAAGGGTATAAAGGCATTGCCGAAGCAAAAAGCCGACCCCAAGTCCAGGCGATCAAGATAACGCCGGAAGATACCGTGCAATGGTCATTGTATTATCCGCCTATCATTGAAGAAACGAAACGTCGCGCGGGGGTTGATAGCCAGCTCAATGGTGCATTGGCTGTTTACCATGACGGCGACAGCCAGTTAGCCTTAGCAAGGCTTGATGAAATTCCAACTGCCCGACAAAATGCCAATTATTTGACCCTAAAAGCCGCCTTATTGCTCACCGTCGGCAGGGTTGATGAAGCGCAGCCGCTTATCCAACAAGCGCAAAGCTTGGAACCCAATAACAGCGACGCATTCGCCCTGCAAGCTGTTATCGCCGTCGCTAAAAATAAGCAGCAAGTCGCTATCGACAACGCCAACAAAGCCATTGCCGTCAATCCACAATCCCCGGTCGCCTTTATCGCCCAGTCTTACGCTTACCAGTCGCTTTTCAATATCGATGAAGCCCTAAAATCCACGCAAACAGCCATCCGCTTGGCACCTGAAAATGCGCTTGCTTGGGCAAGGTTGTCAGAACTGCAGCTATCCCAGGGCGATCACGATGCCGCCCTTAAATCCGCCCAGAAAGCCCAGGCGCTCAACCCAAAAATCGCCAGGACTCAAACCATCCTAGGCTTTGCTAACTTAGCACAAACAGAGATAGAAAAAGCAAAACATGTTTTTGAACAAGCGCTGGCCTTGGACTCATCTGATCCATTAGGTCGGCTAGGGCTAGGTTTGGCAAAAATCAGGCAAGGCGATGTTGAAGCGGGCAAGAATGAACTCGAAACTGCCGTCAGTCTAGATCCAAACAATGCCGTTATCCGCAGTTACTTGGGTAAGGCTTATTACGAACTAAGAAATAAAGACTATGCGGGCAAAGAATTCGAAATTGCCAAAGAGGTGGATCCCAAAGACCCAACACCTTATTTTTACGATGCCATCCTCAAGCAAACCACCAACCGTCCGATTGAAGCCTTGCATGATATGCAGAAGGCAATTGAATTGAATGACAATCGGCAAGTATATCGTTCTAAGTTGTTGCTGGATAAAGATGAGGCGGCGCGGCAAACGGGCTTAGGACGTGTCTTTAGTGGCCTTGGCTTTGATGATGTCGCCAACCGGCTAGCGATGAATTCCCTGATTATTGATCCGAGCAATTATTCGGCGCATCGGCTATTGTCAGACAGTGATGCGACCAAGCCTCGCCTTGAAATTGCACGCACCAGCGAGCATTTGCAATCGCAGTTGCTGCAACCACTTAATTACAACCCGATACAGCCTAGCCTGTCATATACCGATTTAAATATCATTAAAGGGGTTGGGCCAAATGATACCTCGTTCAACGAATATAACCGTTTATTTGAACGCAATGGCATACGGTTAACTTCCACGGGTATAGCAGGTTCAAACAGTACCCTCGGTGATGAAACGGCATTGTCGGGAATTATCAATAAATTTTCATATAGCTTGGGACAGTTGCATTACAACACCGACGGTTTCAGAAAAAATAATGATCTAAAGCATGATATATACAATGTGTTTGCACAATACGAGATTTCGCCAGAAGTCAATGTCCAGGCTGAATACCGTCATCGGGAAACGGAACATGGGGATTTAGAATTTAAAGGAAATGCTGATAATTTTGATCCGACGTATCATCGAAAAATTGATCAAGACAGTTACAGATATGGTTTAAAAGTATCGCCCGCCCAGCATTCAGATTTCTTACTGTCATTTATACATGCAGATCGAGATGAAACCGTTAATTCGCAATTTCTAAATACAAAAAGTTATGATGCAGAAACACAGTATTTGTTTCATAATAACTACCTAAACGCTATTGCGGGTGGAGGTACATTCCGTACCAACAACCACAGGCTGGATTGTAGCGCCAAACCTTGTTTTCCTTCCCTTTACGATACAACACAATATTTCGGTTATCTCTATTCAAATTATAAAGTACTAGATAATTTAAATATTACGGCAGGGTTATCTTACGATCATTATAAAGACAGTAGTTTTGACACAGGTGCGCGACTAAGTGAATTGAACCCTAAATTTGGGCTTCTTTGGAAAGCAAATAACTATATAACTTTTAGAGCGGCGGCATTTAAATCAGTTAAATCTGCAATTATAGATAATCAAACTCTTCAGCCCACTCAGGTAGCAGGATTTAACCAATTTTTTGATGACACCAATGGGACAGTTGCCTGGCAGTATGGCGCGGGTGTGGATACCCATATGCATAAAAATGTATATGCTGGAATTGAGTTTTATAAGCGGGATTTAAAGATCCCCATAAGCCAGGATACTTTCCCGAAATCTAAAGAAGAGTTGTATCGACTCTATTTTAATTGGGCGCCATTTACAAACTGGGTTTTCAATTCCGAGTTTCGTTTCGAAAATTATCGAGGTGGTGAAAGTTTCCCGCCGTTTTTGCCGAGATTTGTTGAAACCGCTTACCTTCCAACTGAGATTCGGTTTTTTCATCCAGTCGGTATATTTGCGACCTTAAAAGGAACCTATGTTGATCAAAAGGTTCTGTCATCGGATATTAATCCAGATGGAACAGGTAATTTTACTAGTCATTTTTATCTTGTTGATGCGGCCATCGGCTATCGTTTTCAAAAGCAATATGGTTTAATAAGCTTGGAAGCCAAAAATTTGTTTGATACTAACTTTAGATATAGAGATCGACAATTTCAACTCAATGAACAACGTTCCCCAGATTTTTTCCCGGAACGTATGGTATTCGGGCGTATTACTCTTAATTTTTAAAGTTTTCTTGGAGAAAAATATGTTTCACGATGCAACCATAACAGATCAAGATGTAGCCATTATAGAAATGGGTGGCAACTCTGCTGAAAAAATTCCCCCTATAGATTTTTCTATTATGATTTCTTATAACGGTGATGGAAAAAAAGCGGAACTCTTAATTAATGGCGAGCCCGCTTGTTTTAAAACTACCAAAGGGGAGCCTGTCGAATTAACCGACTTTATTGTTGTCTCTCTTAAAATGCCGGAAAGGCATATGAATAATTTCCCAGAAGAGTTTGACGAGCAGAGCATAAGGATTTTGAATGCATTAAATTGGTGTAAAGTTGGCGGGAAATGGGTTACATGTAAAGGGCCTTGTTAAGGAATTCCTGGATTATCATGCAGGTATGAAAGGCCACTGGGCCATACAATTGTAACTGTTTCTAGATTATCGTTTCAGTTTACCAGGAAGCAGGTAACTTTTTATTGATAATCATCGTTTTATCTTCAACAGTCACGTAACCGCCCTTGGTGAGTTCATGCATGATCTTATTGATCATTTCCCTGGACGAGCCGACCATTGATGCCAGTTCCTGTTGGGTCGGGCGGTTATGGATCACGCTAACATTGCCTTCGACGACTGCCATCGCTTGCAGGGCTTTGACGGTGCGTTCATAGACATTCGACAACGCCATCAATCTGACCTTATCGGTCAGATGCCTGATTTTTTCCGATAACACACCCAATAAGCTGATTGCCACTTCCGGGTTTGCCATCAACCAGCTAATAAAGTCGCTTTTTGAAATGACGGCACAAACTGTCGTTTCCAGGGACACAACGGAAGCCGACCTGGGTTCGTCACTGAGTAGCGCGATTTCGCCAAAGTAGGAGCCGGGTTCTTGTATCAGGAGGGTGACTTCCTTGCTTTTGTCATCGCTGCTAAATACGCGCACTTTGCCGGAAAGCATGATGTATAGCGAGCTGGTTTCATCGCCTTCCATGATGATCGTCGCCTGTTTGGGGAATTTTGCTGACTTGGCTTTTTCGGCAAGGGACAATAAAACCTCATCAGATAAGCCCGATAGAAAAGGAATTTTTTTAAGCCCTGCAAATACTTCTTTCTGCACTGTTGCACCTTAAGATTGAATGGATTTTAGCTTTGAGGCTGTTTTAAAGGCTAATTTTATAGGTAAAGTATAGCCAATCCCACAATTCATCGAAGATTTTCTGAATTGGTAAGAATATTTGAAAGATAGGGCTGCGTTAAACGGCCATCAAGCAATGCTAGGATAATGTAGCATTGGGTAATTTATTAATGTTTGGGCGGCTATCGCAAACAAGAAAGCCGGAGTTGCGAGCGGATCGTCTTCATGGTTCAAGGAGGCCGTCGATGGAAAAAAATGTCTTAATTACCGGTGCTGCCAAACGTATAGGGGCTGCTTGTGCCCGTTTATTGCATGACCAAGGCTGCAATGTCTTGTTGCATTATAAATCGTCTCAACAAGAAGCCGTGCAACTTTGTGATGAGCTAAACTTAAAACGCCCCGATTCAGCAAAAGTGGTTCAAGGCAATCTGCTGGATATGAAGGAGCTTGAGGCGGTTGCCCAACGGGCCCTCTCAAGTTGGGGCGGCGTGGATGTGCTGATCAATAACGCTTCCTTGTTTTATCCTACGCCTATATCAAGCATAAGCGAAGCGCAATGGGACGACCTGTTAGGGAGCAACCTTAAGGCGCCTTTTTTTCTGGTCAAAGCCTTGTCTGACGGCTTGGGAAAGCGCCATGGCTGCATTTTAAACATCGTCGATATTCATGCTGAACGTGGCTTGCCGGATCATTCCGCTTATTGCATTGCCAAGGCGGGTTTGGTGGCGATGACCAAGATATTGGCCAAGGAACTCGCGCCTGCAATCAGGGTTAATGCCGTTGCGCCCGGTGCGATACTTTGGCCTGAAAGCGGTTTGCCCAGCCAAGGTAAAGATGAAATCCTCCAGCGCGTTCCGCTGGCACGCTGCGGATCGCCTGAAGATATTGCCAAGGCGGTGCTTTATTTGGTTAAGGATGCCGATTATGTGACTGGGCAAATTCTTACTGTGGACGGCGGGAGGACTTTGTTTAGCTGAGAGTTAATGTCTATCGCATCACTTACCATTGCCGGTTTTCTAGTAATTGCCCAATGCTACCTGTTGTTTTTCCAGCAATTGTTTAATCCCGGAATTTGCCAATTCTAACATCCGTTCGAGCTCTTCTTTCCTGAACGCATGGCCTTCAGCCGTGCCTTGTAGCTCGATAAAGGCGGAGGCATCGTTCATCACCACGTTCATGTCGGTTTCAGCCTGGCTGTCTTCGGCGTAGTCCAAATCCAAAATGGGTATGCCTTGGTAAATGCCGACCGATACCGAGGCAATTTGTCCGTGAATAGGGTTGGTCTTGATTTGTTTTTTATTAAGCATGTGTTTGATTGCCAAGGACAAGGCAACAAAACCACCGGTAATCGAAGCCGTACGGGTGCCGCCATCGGCCTGTAACACGTCGCAATCAACCGTGATGGTATTTTCGCCCAGTGCTTTCATATCGACGGCAGCGCGTAAGGAACGGCCTATCAACCTTTGGATTTCCATCGTACGGCCGCCTTGTTTACCTTGACTGGCCTCACGTCCCATCCGGCTGTGGGTGGAACGGGGCAGCATGCCATATTCGGCAGTGATCCAGCCTTCGCCTTTGCCTTTCAGGAAGCGCGGGACATTGTTGACATCAACACTCGCCGTACAGAGTACCCGCGTTTCGCCAAACTCAACCAATACCGAACCTTCCGCATGTTTGGTAAAGCCGCAGGTAAATTTAATCTCTCTCAGTTGATCCGCATTACGGCCACTTGGTCTCATCAGTACTCCACCTAACCAGTCTAAAACCTGCCAGTATACCTGAAATGGCAAGAATTAGGTTTTACTTGGGCGGTTAAGGTTTTAGCAGGGCTTTCTTGAATTGCGCGACAGTTTGTGGGCGGTTTTCCGGTTTGAGTTCCATTGCCCAATCCATCGCCTTCAACAAATAGTCGGGAAGTTTTTGGGCAAAGGCCTTGATAGCAGGGGGCAGGTTATCTTTTTGAATCCTTTCAGGTGCGGGAATAGGGGCTTTGCCTTCAAGGCAGGTTCGCATACTGGCGCCTATCGCGTAAATGTCTGTCCACACCCCTATCTGTGACTTACTTTCATATTGCTCTGGGGGGGAGTAACCTGGGGTTAGTACAATATCCAATTTATGGGCATGGGTGGCGCTAAGGCTTTGGATCGCGCCAAAATCGAGCAGTAGGGCATCGTTGCCAGGGCGAACTAAGATATTGCCGGGTTTAATGTCAAGATGGACAAATCCTTTTTCATGAACATAGCTAATGCCTGCCAGTAACGAATCAAACACGGCCAATAAGGATTCTTCCGTTATAGCAAACATTTTTTTGTGTATGAGTTTATCCAAGGTCACCCCATAGTCGTAAGTCATGACCATGTATACCGTATCATTGGCCCTAAAAAAATTGGTCACTTCAACAATATTGGGGTGTTTCAAGGAGGCCAGCACTTTGGCTTCTTCAAAAAACAAAGCCCGTCCGCGTTTGAACATGGCGACTGTCTCCTTGCTGTTTGCCACCACCACATTGTTCCAGGTGCGGTGGGCAAGTTTCCTGGGCAAATATTCTTTCAAGGCAACTTGAACTTGGTCTGACTTCTGCCTGGCCAGATAAACCGAGCTGAATCCTCCGTGCGCCAATTCCCGCTCTATCATATACTGGTCTATAATGGTGCCCGTCTGAAGATAATTCCACTGTTGGGGATAAGTTTCCGGGTCGTAGTAGTCAGCCATAAATACTAGATAGTTTGAAACCCGATAAGTATAGGTGAAAAATGATTAGAAGTATGACTGCATTTGCAGCCAAGGAAGTCGAATTCAATAATTTGGCGTTAAGTTGCGAATTGCGTTCGGTCAATCACCGTTATCTCGACATTTCCATAAAACTGCCTGAACGGTTTCGTTTTGCGGAAGCCGATTTACGCGCACTGATTTCCGCAAAAATCAGCCGTGGCAAAATAGAGTGCGCGATAGGCTTTAAAAACAAGGCCAACCGCCAAAATTTTACGTTCGATCATGATGCAGTGGCGGCATTGATTGCGGCTACTCGAGTGATCGAAGGGCAAATGCATTCTGCCATGTCATTTTCTGCGCTGGACGTACTTGCATTTCCTGGTGTCCAACAAGAAGCCGAATTGGATAAATCCGAACTCATCCTTGGGATAAACAAACTCGTTGTGGCGGCTGTTGCACAGTTGATGGATGCCCGTGAACGGGAAGGACAGCAGCTAAAAGCGTTGATTGAAGAGCGTTGCGTCAAGATTCAGGGTTACATCGCTGCCGCTAACCGGCGGATGCCGGAAGTGCTTGCAAACTTACGCAAAAAATTGACAGACCGGATTACGGAGCTTGCAGCACAACCCGATTTTGACCGTCTCGAACAAGAACTGGTTTACCTTACCCAAAAGTTGGATATTTCTGAGGAATTGGATCGATTAACAGCCCACGCCCACGAAGTGCAGCGAGTGCTGGGTAACACAGAACCTGTCGGTCGACGTCTGGATTTTTTGATGCAGGAATTAAACCGCGAAGCCAACACGCTGGGTTCCAAGTCAATGGACAAGGACATGACACAAACCTCGATTGAGATGAAGGTGCTTATTGAGCAAATACGCGAGCAAGTCCAGAACATAGAATAGTCGAAACTCAATCATACGGACAAATCAACACAAAAACAGAATGAGTACCGGTAAGCTATACATCATATCTGCGCCGTCCGGGGCGGGGAAAACCAGTTTGGTCAGACGATTGATTGCCGAAGTGGAAAATTTGGTTGTTTCTATCTCCCATACCACAAGGCCGATACGCCCAGGCGAAACCGATGGCAAAGACTACTTTTTCGTCTCGCAAGCCGAATTTCAGGTTTTATTGGATAGCCATGAACTCCTGGAGCATGCGTCGGTATTCGATAATTATTACGGTACGGCAAAAGCGACTGTGGAACAAAACTTAACTGACGGCTTGGATGTCATTCTTGAAATTGACTGGCAAGGTGCGCAACAAATAAAAGCAATACGCCCTGACAGCCTGTCCATTTTTATCTTGCCGCCATCAACTGGGATTTTAGAACAACGGCTACAGGATCGGGGGCAAGACGATGATGCCGTCATCGCCAGACGAATGCGTGATGCCGTCACGGAAATGAGCCATTACAAAGAGTTCGACTATATCCTGGTTAACGATGTCTTTGAACGTGCATTAACTGAATTGAAAAGCATCATTATTGCCAACCGATTGACCAAAGATCGGCAACAACGGAATCTAAAAAAAATGATAGAAGCTTTGCTGTCGTCTTCTTGAATTCAGTTGATAACTCAAAAAATTAGCGATCATCACGATGAAACTGACACTATCTTTAATATTGTTGTTTATGTTTTCTAGTGTTCAAGCCCAATCCGATGCCGAGGTTTGGTCGCGGGTCGTGATGCCCACTAGAAATAGAGTTGTCCAAAGTATCGGCAAATATACGTCAGGCTGTTTAAGCGGTGCGGCAACATTAGCCAGAACGGGGCAAGGCTACCAAGTCATGCGGCTGTCCAGGAATCGGTATTATGGTCATCCCGACTTGGTCAACTTCATTGAAAAACTAGGACAAACCGCACAATCCCAAGGCTTAGGGACATTGCTGGTGGGTGACCTGGGTATGGCCAGGGGCGGGCCTACGCTGTCAGGACATAGAAGCCATCAGACTGGCCTGGATGTGGATATATGGTATTTGCTCGCACCGGAAGCGGGGAAACGGGAACTTAGCATTAACGAACGCGAAAGCTGGGGGGCGCCTTCGGTTTTAAACGCTAGCGCAAATGGAATCAATCCTGCTCAATGGTCGCCCGCAAACAGCCATATCCTTGAAGCTGCTGCACGATCGCCAGAAGTCGACCGGATTTTTGTTAATGCTTACATCAAGCAGGAATTGTGCGAAGATAAAAATAACCATGATTGGCTGCAAAAAATTCGCCCCTGGTTTGCTCATGACGACCATTTTCATGTCCGTTTGAAGTGCCCAGCGGGTAATCTCTACTGTGAAAAGCAAGAACCTGTCCCCGCAGGACAGGGTTGCGGTGCAGCAGATCTCGCCTGGTGGTTTTCTGAGGATGCCAAAAAGCCGTCTAAAAAACCGCCAGCAAAAAAAATACCTTTGCCTAAAGAATGTGATGCGGTTCTCTATGGGGATTAGCCGGTTAATCTCTGTGCCGTTATTCAAATGAAGGTCGCAGCCGGTTGTCCGGCAGAAATTCCGTTGCCATTTTTAGATGCCGAAGGGCTGGGAATGGAATCAGCTGTCGATAAAACGCTGGATTGCCTAACTGCTTGCTTTTAAGCTGTTTTTACCGTTCCAAAAGGGCGATTTTTTTACTTGGTCTCCGATTTCAAACAAGGCTTGGTTGACAATATCGGTAAAGCACTCAGTTGTTTTCCTTAAATAGTCCTGTGTGTTGGGATAGATGCCGTCAGCAATTGTGGAAACTTTTTTGTGGGTGGTGGCCAGCGGGTTGACCACTTTCGATTGAAGTTGGTTTTTAATTTTGTCAGGTATGTTTTGTGCCGTGATGACAAGCTCGTCAAGCAATACCTTGCTAGGATAAATAGCTTTATCCTCGACTAAAGCCCGTTTTGTTTTTACTTGCGTGCCGATCGATTCCAGCGTTTGATTTATAACGATTTGAGCAGGCGCAAGGATGGATTTTTCAATATAAGCTTTAGCTTGTTCAGGGCATTGGACAACTTTATCTTTAGTCGTCAGGATAGTGCTATCAACTAACGCCTTTTTTTCGAGCAAGATTGTTTTGGTTTCGTCCACAAATTCTTGGGCGGTTTTAATATGTTGTTGGATCTGAATGATAGTTGGGTTGATGACTTTTTCGTCTATGCCAGTTTTAATCTGGATGCGGCATTCTTGAATTTTATGGGTAGTTTTTTCCAGTAAGGATCGCTGGGCATAACCCAGCTTCAAATCCAATTCTTGAATCTGTGCATCGCGTTGTGCAATCAGCAGGTTAAGTTCGCTAATGGTCTGTTTATTCTCTTTAATTTGATTAGTTAGCTTTGTTACTTTATCTTCAAGTTGGTTTAATTTAACTGAAAGTTCATTCGAACCTACGCCATTTTCTGAAACCACAGACAACCCCCTTATAATTATTTTAGTTATTATTTTTTGCTAAAAAGCTGAGCATTGATAACAAGCCGTAATCTCAAAGTCAAGAAGAAATCTATGCCAAAATTGCATCGCTATCTTTGCTAACGTGCCAGCGCTGCGGTTGCTTGCCTTGATGTGTCAGAATTTGTTGCGATTTTTCAAATAAGCAATTTTCAAACTGAAGCCCAAATAAATTAGAAGAAACATTTGCATTGGGTTTTGGATAAAAGCCCACTAGATCGTATATAATGCCCATCCCATGGGGTGTTAGCTCAGTTGGTAGAGCAGTGGACTCTTAATCCATAGGTCCAGGGTTCGAGTCCCTGACGCCCCACCACTAAATGATTGAATAAAAATGATTTTGTTCTATGTCGTCGGTTGGTAGCGCTGAAAAATACGCCGCAGTACACCAATATAGTACACCTGCAGGCTTTTCCTATGGGTGTGAAGCGCGCCCAGTGGTCAATTTGCAGGCACACAATGGTGTAAAAAATAGCGTTAAAGCCCATCATCCCGTTACGATACGGCACAACAGAACGAACACCCCGTCCCGTTGGATGAATTTCTCCCGCTGGAAGTTATAGCCGAACGCTCTCCTAACCCCTAATCAACAAGAGTTGCTTTAGCTCGGGGTTTTAAGGGGCTTACGTTTGACAGCCTGGGTCGACGGAACTCGTCAATGAAAGCCAGTATAGTATTGTCGATGGGCTGTTAGCCTATGCCAAAGTTCGAGGCTAATCTGTTCTGGGACATCATCCGGATTCATCGCACCGCACGAAGACAACACGGATTCCGTTGATCCCAAAAACCAAACGCATTGCGGATCGCCAGCCCCAAGCTGAAGTAAAGGGATAGCTTTATTTTCCAACGCAAGCGTAGCCCTTCACGCGAAGTACCGCTTCTTGGTCGAACCTGAGCTTATATTCAGTGATGATGGCGTGCACTGCAATTGCGCTAAGTTCATCGTCAGAATGAACTAGGCTGACTACGAATGAAGCTTCCCGAATAATGGTTTTGCCGGAGTTTTGCCACTGGCCAAATGCCCGCCAAAACGTCAAGCCTTTGGGGAAACGCGGAGTAATTGACGTGCGGAGGAACTCCTCCCACTCCTGCGATGTGACAACCCCGTTGGGTTTTGCAGTCCCGAAATACAGGAGTTCATTGACGGAACGTTCTTCACCGGCAGGGCAACTAATCTGAGGTATTGCAGCACACCCAGCCAAAAGAAGGAGGACTGAGAGTGTTGCAATAATTCGATTTCTAACCATACACCAACTAACTCTCGATAACCGTTAGCCTTTCAAGGAGATGGTCTCTACACGTCCAATGGTTTCAAGTGCTATTTTGTCTTCCTGGGCTAACCAGCCGATGCTGCGTTGTAGCGTATTGTTGCTTTCCGGTAGTTCCTTAACCAGTTTTGCAACAGCGGTAGGCCCTTTTTCGTTCAAGTAATGCCAAATACTGCCTGCGGCCATGCCGACACTTTCACTTAGGTTCAATATGATTGCGGTAACCTGCCTTGCTTTGGCGGGTTTTGTTCGGGCTCTGGTTGGTTTAGGGATTGGTTGTTTAATGGCTTTGGCTGGTGGTTCAGGGCGAACTTCTACAATATAGTTTTTAGCTGGACTCATTTGTTCGTCCACCAATACATAAATGACATAACCGACAAAGGCAACACTTGCGGTGAACAATACTTCAGTCATACTAATCTCCAGCTTATTATTTTTATGCGACCCATTATCCTAAAAATTTCAAAAGACGGGAACTGGTTAAGCCATTATTTTAAATTTAACGATCTTGAAGGGGAGATGCTCCATGGCGGACTCTCGCCAGTTTGATTTTTTGCACGAAACAAAATAGACGAAACCGCCCCTTTGTTACATTGCAAAAACATAGGTGAACCATTTGCTTCTCAAAACTGGAGAAAATGCATGATATTGTTATTGGCCTGTTAATTAATAAGGTCGAGTTCGGGCGTGATATTCATGCCTAATCACAGAATTAACCCGCTACCTCCTATTTTGAAAAGTAACACGCGATGAGCTGAAGAGGCGTTAAGACAAGTATAAAAGCCAATTTAATCGGGCTATGAGGCTATGGATAAGATTTGATTCATTATGAATATTTTCAAACGCGCACGGATTCGTTACCTTCTGCATCGGCATGCCATTGCGCATGGCCTTTGGGTGGACGTTACGGAAAAGCTGGCTGTTTTGCAGGGGATGTCGGCGGTTGAAAAAGCACACTTGCGCGAACTGACGACGCTATTCCTGCACGAAAAACGATTTGTCGGCGTACAAGGGCTTCAACTCACTGACGCCATGTGTTTGACGGTCGCCACTCAAGCCTGCCTTCCGGCGCTTAGTTTGGGTATGGGTTGTCTGTCCGGCTGGATTGACATCATCGTTTATCCGGGGGCATTTCGGATAAACAGGGACGAAATGGATATGGCGGGCATCGTCCATCATCAGGAACGGGCGCTGGTGGGCGAGTCCTGGCCGCATGGGCCGCTTGTATTGTCGTGGGAAGATGTTGAGAGGGATAGCCGGGGGGAACAACCCGGACGCAATGTCGTGATCCACGAAATAGCCCACAAGCTGGATATGCTAAATGGACCCGCCGACGGCTTTCCGCCTTTACATTATCGCATGCCAATTACAGAGTGGACATCTGCACTTAGCGCCGCCTATGAAAGCCTGGTGCGGCGTGTCGAACATCACCATCGCATTTGTATTGACCCTTATGCCGCTACGAGTCCGGCGGAGTTTTTTGCGGTTGTCAGCGAATATTTTTTCTGCGCGCCTGAAGTCCTGTCTGTTCACTTTGCTGCTGTCTATCGTCAGCTAGAGCTTTACTATCGACAGAGTCCGCTTTTGAGGGCTCGCCCTGATTGAGGCTAGGCTGCTTTTGTTTTCGGACGGCCTGACGCTAGAGGCTTGGTATCTCTAACTTTTATAATTGAAAGCAGCCGCTATGTAAATTTAAAGATAGTCCGAGCGAACGCTTTCGCAATTAAGGTTGGTGTGGCATTTTTCGGTTTTCAGTCATTGCTGACCCAAAAGACATGTAGTTCTTCAACCGGCACGATCAAAAAAACTACGGCGGAGTTCCTGAATTTGCTCAAGTCCGGCGTTTACAATTCGGCGATCCACGGATAGCTTTTATCGTTCCCGCAGGACTGTATTGATCAAAATTCAGGCTCGATATACCTCGCTTCCAGCATAACTTGTAAACCAATTATTTAGCGGCTGCTTTTTCCTTTTGGGGCTCAGACGCCTTTTTCGCATCGGCCGCTTTTTGTTTTTCCGCTGCCTTTTTCTCTTTCGCAGCCCTTTGTTCAGCAGCCTGCCCTGAAGCTATATTTCCAGAATCGCCGGCGGCCAACACAATTACCGTGTCTGCTTGAGTTAATGCGGGAGACAATAGTCCAGAGATTGCGCAAAAGCATAACGGCAATATAATTTTTTTAGATTTGATATTCAACATAATCACTCCTTTAATTTTATTAAACCTACAAGGTGAAGCTAATGCCGTAAAGGCTTCCTGTTAGGACATGTATTTACCATCAACAAATGCAAAATTACCGCCCTGGGAAAATTCTAATACCTTCGCATCTTATGGCGAATGAATCTTAAGGCACTCATGGCAAGGCCGTTTTGATATAAATCAAAAAACAGAAAAAATTGGAACCATATTCTGCGTGACTGACACGAGAACCAACATGGGTCATTGTGGCCAAAATTTGAATGATTTAACAACGCCCTGTCGTAGTCGGTTGTTTTTTTCTGGGTAGATGCAAAAGAGTTTGAAATGGAAATGTTAAAGCTTATTAACTTAATGGAAAAAACGAAAATTTTGGGCAAGGGAATAAAATCGATTAAAAAGCTTTTTGAAGAAAATACAAACATGTAACCCGCCGGATGCTTTAGCTATGGTAAAACTAAAACCTGACATTTTTCGCTAACGCAACAGAACCCTTCATTTCGCAGTCCAGAATGACCGATTTGGAATGGGTTATCCTGAGCGAGAGTAACGATGTAGTTGACATGGCATGATACAAGTTTCCGCAATGGAATGATGAAGGTCCTATTCGCAATGTCCTTGCCGCATCATTTAGCGACGGCTTTACCCACAGGAAAGCACTTGCCAAAGGCTGTCATCCGCAACCCTTTAAGAAGCGCTGGATCGTTCAAACAGCTCACCAAGGTGGTGCGTTCCAATAATACGCCGCACAAAAACAATGCATGAACATTCATTGGGCTTGTGTCGTGGCGCTCATTTAAATTCTCCTATGCAATTCGGCTAAAGATCTAAACGGAAGTTATGGTAAATACAAAAAATTGGCATGTTGTGTGCTTTATATATGTAGTTGATGCAAATTGTAATTTATTGAAAGGATGAAGGTTCAAGTAATTACCCCTTAACGCTACCCCGCACAGCCTTGAAACTGCATTTAGAAAAATCAATAGTATTTTTTACTTACAAAGGGATAAACGATAAAAATTAAAATCTATCAGTAACAATGGACACTTAATTTTCTATCAACAGTTTGTGCCTTGATAGGAACACGCCGAAGCAGTAACGGAAAATGGCTATGAATGACTGACGCTAGGATTAGACGAATAATGCCCGAAACATCACAAACTATCACGTCCTCCTGGTTTTTCGAGAACGGGCGCGTACAGCAATTTAAGCAGCTTATTAAACAGAAAGGCCTCGAACTTCAGCAAAAATTTGATCCGCATAGTTCAGTTGTCGATCTTCTTAAGGAAAAGTCCGATTTTATCGATGAACTGCTCACTTCCACCTGGCGGCATTTTCTTGAAGATTATGCCGATAATTTATGCCTGATAGCGGTGGGCGGTTACGGTAGAAGGGAGTTATTCCCCCATTCCGATATTGATATTGTGATCGTATTGGATCACAACAACATTTCCGCTTACCAGGAAATGTTGACAACTTTCACCACTTTTCTTTGGGATATTGGCCTAAAGCCAGGGCAAAGTGTCGGTCGTGTTGAGGAATTCGTAACCTCCGCAATAAACGACCAGTCCATCATGACCAATATCATGGAAAATCGTTTAATTACGGGTAGCCCGGCCCTTTACCAAAAATTGAAGAGCGAAATCACCTCCGATAAAATCTGGCCATCCGACAAGTTTTTTGCGGTCAAAATGTGGGAACAACTGCTGCGCCACGCGAAATACCATGATACTGCCTATAACCTCGAGCCCAATATTAAGGAAGGACCTGGCGGCTTAAGGGATCTGCAGGTTATCACCTGGGTGTTTAAGCGCCATTACAATTCAGAGACCCTAAGGGAGTTGATTAAATACGGTTTTTTACCTGAAACTGAATACAACCAACTCTTTTCCGCCCTACACGTGCTCTGGCGGATTCGCTATGCATTGCATCTTCTGACCAATAGCAGTGAAGACCGCCTAGTTTTCGATTACCAACGCGATCTCGCCCGGCAATTCGGGTTTAGCAGGGAGAACCAGCAATATAACGAGGATGTTGAACAATTCATGCAGTTTTATTTTAAAACCATCCTTGAATTGCAGCATCTTAACGAAATGCTTCTACAGCTTTTCCAAGAGCGCTTTGTTGTTACTGAATCAACTAAGGAGACAGAATCGCTTGATGACCGTTTTGTCGTCATCAACAACTACCTCGAAGCCAAAGATGAACAGGTGTTTGAACAGCATCCCCTGGCCTTATTCGAGATCTTTTTAATCCTCCAAAAAAATGCAGAGTTAAAAGGCATTCGGGCGACAACGATCAGGCTGATTCGAAAAAACCTGCACCTTATTGACGATAATTTTCGCCTAAACAAAGTTTCCAATCATCTGTTTATGGAAATATTCCGGCAACCGCATGGGCTTACCACGCAATTGCGGCGGATGAACCGTTACGGAGTTTTAGCGGCTTACCTTCCTAACTTCGCCAATATTGTTGCCCGGATGCAGTATGACTTGTTCCACATCTATACGGTGGATGAGCATACCCTTTTTGTTGTCCGTAACCTGCGTCGCTTCGCACTCGATAAACACCGGGATGAACTGCCTTTCTGCAATGAAATTTTTGTATTAATCAACAAACCGGAAATACTGTATATCTCGGCACTATTCCATGATATAGCCAAAGGTCGAAACGGTGACCACTCGACCATAGGCGAGGAAATGGTCAGGGACTTTTGCCGTCAACACGACTTTTCGTCGCATGACAACAAGCTGGTCACTTGGCTGGTCCGCAACCACCTGATAATGTCCATGACCGCCCAGCGAACAGACATCAGCGACCCGGACGTTATCCAGAAATTTGCCCAACAAGTGGGCAGTATCGAATGCCTTAATTATTTATACTTGTTAACCGTCGCCGACATCCGGGCGACCAATCCCGGATTATGGAATTCATGGAAGGATACCCTTCTTAAAGAACTTTACACGGCAACGAGAAGCACCTTACGGAGGGAATTACAAAGCCCGATCACACTGAACGATCGAATCCAAGAAAATAAAAATGAAGCTGAAACTGAACTGCGTAAGCGTGGCTACACGGAAGCGGCATTGGAAAAAGTGTGGCAACACGTCAACGACGATTATTTTTTGCGTTATTCAACCGATGAAATAGTCTGGCAAGCCTCAGCCATTGCATCGGTCGATGACAGTGACTTGCCGTTAGTCATTTTACGCCCGCAAACTCGCCGGGGTAATGCGGAAGTCTTTGTCTATGCTAAAAATGTGGAAACATTATTTTCAATCAGCACAGCGACTCTGGACCAATTAGGGTTGAGCATCCTTGATGCCAGGATCATGACCACCAAAGATAATTATGTCCTCGATTCCTTCAACACCTTTCAAGTGCTTGAACAAACCGGCCAGCCGGTCAGTGAGGAGCATCGAATAACCCATATTTGTAACACCTTGAGAAACAACTTACTACAGCAGCAAGTCAAGGATCACATCAATATCCATCGCCTATCCAGGCAAGCCAAGTATTTCCCGATCCCTAGCGATGTGCAGTTTGACACCGATTTGCAGAATAACCGGACGATCCTTGAGCTTATCACGACCGACCGGCCAGGCCTGCTGTCCCAAATTGGTCGGGTTTTCAACAACCAAGGCATTAACCTGCATAGCGCCAGGATAACCACCATCGGTAGCCGGGTTGAAGATATTTTTTATATTACTGATTTACAATTACAACCGTTGGCCGACACCAGCAAGCAGGAGCAACTGCGCGATGAATTGGTCTTTGTCCTAGACGATGTCAAACCCAATAAGGCTATTTTTGACGTCAACTCATCGACTTAAATAGGGGCTCCAAACCGCGACGCTACAAAACTATGCCGACATAACCTATTTGGGCAGGACTTCAACGCGGATAAGCCTCAACGTTGGTGCAAAGTGCTAACAATTTTGCACTTTTGTTGGACGTAATAAACTTATTTTGACAAAGTAATTTGATTAATTAACATTTAAGGATCGCTATCGTCGTCTTAACTTTTTGTTAACAATGATGATTTTTTTGTTTTTTAAAATCCTGAAAATATGGCATAAGGCATGCTTTAAATTATTGCAATGCTGCCTAGCCCATTTACATCCCGAAATATTGGGGGAGCGACGATAAATATTACATACAAAGATATTTTAATTGGATTAGTCATCGTTGTGTAATCGTCCGTAAACTAAAATAGGATAAAAAATGAAGTTAGGGCCTAAATGACGGGTAGGCAACCATGACTGCCACCCTTTTCAAACAGGGGCAAGGATTGCTCAAGGTCAATATATTACCGTAGCAAATGGTATGAAAAAACAGATGCGGAAAGAAGTCAAAAGTCATCTTTTAACCTTTCTACTTGGCTTGTCATTGGCTATTTTGAGTGGGAACGGGCTTGCTCTGGGTACGGTCAATGTGCTGGAGCGAAGTTGCAACGGGTTTCGTACCGGCGCAAATATCGCCGAAACCATCCTTACGCCTACGAATGTAAAGTCCAGTGCCAACCAATTCCATAAACGGTTTGTCATGACCGTAGACGGCAAGATCGAAGGCTCGCCGCTGTTTGCATCAAAAGTCAGTATCGCGGACGATACCCACAATGTCGTCTACGTGGCCACGATGCACAACACGGTATACGCATTTGATGCCGACACTGGCGTTCAGCTATCCGCGCGATGGCTGGGAAATCCCGTCAGTGGAAACGATCTACATACACTCAAACCTAGCACTATTCATGGCGAATGGGGCATTGCCAGTACACCGGTCATCGATCCAGAAACAGGGACTCTATATGTCGTTCGCTGGGGCTACGAAAACGGCATTAGTGGGCCGACATATCGTCTTTTTGGCCTTAACATGTCCGACCTCGGTCAAGACAAATTCAACTCCGTTCTCATCGACGGATACAATGTGGGTGGGACCGGTTTCAATCGGTACCTACAAATGCAGCGTGCGGGTCTTACATTGGCCAACAAAAACGGCGCGAAGGCTGTCATTATTGCATTCGCAGGCGGTGAAGGCCAAGGCTCGCCTTCAGGTTGGGTGGTCGCTTTCGACACCGCCAAGCTAGTTAGCGGCGACGCCCCTGCCAACGTATGGTGCAGTAACCCGAACAATGCCGCTGGAACCGGTGGGGGCGGAGGTGTTTGGATGGCCAACGCAGCCCCTGCCATCGACACAAACGGCGACATCTATGTGGTAACGGGCAATGGCCCTTATCATCCACAGTTTGCTCTAGACCAACTTGGAGAGAGCGTCGTCCGCCTCTCCTGGAATCCCGGCAATCCTGGCTCGCTGACCGCCAGCGATTGGTTTACCCCATTTCTCGATATCGACCGCGATGGGGCGCACAAAGACCAAGACCTAGCCTCGGGTGGCGTGATCGCGTTGCCCGACGAACCCGGCCTTATCGTAGGCGGAAAAGATGGCGTATATTACCATGTGAACCGATCCAACCTAGGCCGGCGCGATTTCACCAAATTGCTCGACCCACCCTTTGTCGCCTCGTTCGACTACCAGCCGTGGAACGGGCATACATCGCTGTTTGACGACCTTAACCAGGTCACCTCGACCGATCCGTTTATCATAGGTCACGTCGACCATGGCCGTACGCCGCACATCCACGGAACCGGCGTTTACTTCAACAACCTTCTGTTCGTGCAAGGTGAAAACAACGCAGTCCACGTATTTACCAAGAATGCCGGTCATTTCGGAATCAATGCCAATGGGCGCGGGACGGCGACCGCATCGATGGGGACATCGTCGCCGGGCGGTATGCCAGGGGGCATCCTGTCGTTGTCAGCCAATGGTTTATCGAGTGGAATTTTATGGGCCAATGAGGCCTTTGGAAACCTCCCCGGTGATCCAGATGCCAACATTGCCCCTACGCCAAATATACTGCGTGCGTATGATGTTTCGACAGCAGCAACCGGGACGCTCCAGTCTATCTGGGATAGCGAAGCCGAGCCGAATGACCGCGTAGGGGCATCGACGAAATTCGCGCCGCCACTCGTAGCCAACGGCAAACTTTATCAAGCTACCTACGATAACCAAGTCGTTGTCTATGGGCTAGGCCCGGCATCTGCGGCGCCCAACCGAGACATACGTCGGACAGTGGTCTTCATCTATGCCCAGTCACAGCCGGGTCAAGACGTGTTCGTCCGGGGCGGTACAAAGGGCGGTTCCCCTATCCGCATACGCCATCGCAACTGGCTTAACCAGCGCACGAATTTCTTTCGGTGGGGTGATGCGTATCTGGACTGGAACGGAGGTGAACTCGGCCAGCAGCAGCCCGGTGGCGGGCTCGGAGGAGGCTCGCCGGTCGAATGGACGACGAGCCTCGCCCAAGGGCAAAACCAACCTTACGCATGGACCGTCGGCTATGGCATTGCCGACGAGAACAACTTTGGCATGCACTACTGGATGCTCGATGTCGATATGGATTGTGAGCAAGCCTTTGACGATGGGCAAGGCCGCCGTTGGTTCGAACTCAAGGCGTTTATGGTCACTTCGTTGTTGAACAGTGTGTCACCGTCGCCAGGCTGGGAAAGGAATATAACCCAGGCGAGCAACCCATCGCCGCCGTATCCGTCAATCAACCACATGGGTATATGCGGGATGGTTAACGTGTTTGTTGCCAATTACCCGAACATCCCTGTCGGCTTAAACCCTAACAGTGTACAGTTTTTCAGCCCGAGCTACACTTATCTCTCCCCCTTGGATGAACGAGGTGCTTCCAACGACATGTTGAACAACACGCCCTGCGTGTCGGCGGATGCAGAAAAACGCTGTGTTGGTAATGTCGCCCAGACTTGCAAGAATATAGGCGGCGGAAAATTCTTTCGCACTACCCAGGATTGCAACTCGACACCTGCCGGAGGCAATTACGTGCAAATGTGCCAAAAATCGACCGGGCAGTGTTGTACGCCGGGTCGGGGCAATAACTGCCAATAACAGACTGTGCCTGCGTACACGAATAGTGATCACGTGTCATTGCTGTTTTATCTAGACAAGTTGATCGATTGGCAAGGGTGCCATAATTATTGGTATCCATTTTTATTTTCTAACTTATTTATTTTTATATCACTATGAAAAAATTAACAACCCCTAAAGAACAACACGTTATAGCCGTTGTGCCGGAAGCCAAGATAAGGAAAGGCAGTCCGGCCCCAAAGGCTCCCAATAAACCGAAAGCCGTAACACCAAAACCAGAACCTAAAGCTACACCTGAAAAGCCTGTTGTCGCTGTTACCGCAGAGGCAAAGCCCATAAAGCCAAGCCAGACCCCGAAAACCCCCAAAAAATCGCGAGCCACGGCTCCTAATCGAGTTGCCGAGATCCCCGAAATCACACTGTCTGAGCGCGTGGGTTTGACCGCAGGTAGCATTTGGCATTACCTGTCGGAAAAGGGGGCTAGCCCTGTTGCACAATTGGTTCGGGAACTTCCGGAAGAAGAAAAAATCATCCAACGCAGCATCGGCTGGTTAGCGCAGGAAGGAAAAATTACACTCGACAAGATTGGCAGTGTTGAGACCATGGCTTTGAAAGGCTAAGGCTTAGAACCTGTTCAAGTTCTTATTAACAGCAATCTCAAGAAAGCCAAGTTCACCCTGTGTAAGCTTGAGTTAAGGTGTTTCTCACAATTTTTCCACAATCGCCTGCACTTGCCGAGCCAAGCGAAACTGCGTTCCACCACCCAACGTTTGGGGATGACGGCGAACGTGTGCAGTTCGTTACGTTTGGCGACCGTCACTTCGGCCCCCACGAGCCGCTTAACTTCCTGGGCGATAACCGCCGGTCTTTACGCCGTCCAACGCCTGCCGGTGGTTCCGCATCCCCTCCAGCGCCCCTTGCCGGTCCGTCACGTCGGCCGTGGTGACCGCGACAAAGTGCGGCAACCCTTGGCTGTCCACCCCGATGTGACGCTTAATGCCCGACACTTTCTTGCCGGCATCGTAACCTTTCCGCTTGGCGGTGTCGGTGTTGGCGACGTTCTGTGCATCAATGACCAGGAAGCTGGTCTTGGCTTGGCGGCCTTTCCGGCAACGCGCCGCGCCAACCTGATTTTTTTAAAGCCCGCTCCAGCACGCTCGGCTGGTCACAGGCTGGCTTCGCGCCCCAGATCAGGAAATATTCGTGGACTGTCCGCCATTTCGGGTATTCCTTCGGCAGCATCCGCCATTGGCAGCCGCTCTTGAGCACGTAAAGCAGCCCACAGAACACCGACTTTCCTCGGCTTGGTTTTCTTCCGCGCCGATTCCAATATCTCCCTGGTCTGCTCAAACTGTTCCCTGCTTATGTCGCTTGGATAACCCATTCGCTATGCCCATCAAAAATTTATAGATTACTCTTAATCTTAAATCTTGAACAGGTTCTCATTAAAATACTGCCGGTTCATGATTTGCAGTAGAGTTAACTCCAAGGTCAATTGTGAATAGTTATT
>NZ_AYLO01000045.1 GCF_000496735.2 Methyloglobulus morosus KoM1 | reverse complement strand
CTTACACCGGGTCCTGTTTGTGAGCCGAAAATCTATAAAGCCTATAAAGAATTGGCCGTCAAAGTTATGCCCAATCTCAAATCACAGATTGTTTATAAGTACATTTAGGCAGTAGCCGACCAATCAGCAGCCATAACGGTGATTTGGTTTCGCAGGGTGTGAGTTAAGGCGATGGTCGGATATAAGCATTAACAATCCTGCCTCCATCGGGACAACTCCACATGATACGCACATTGGCAATCAGCAACTATCGGTCGTTACTCAACCTGGTACTGCCGTTGGGGGCGTTAAATGTCATCACCGGTTCCAATGCGAGCGGCAAGTCCAATTTATATCGCGCCAAGGTTGTTGGCGGAGACCGCGCAGGGCGGCGTGGTCAATGCCTTGGCAAATGAAGGCGGGCTTGCTACCACCTTTTGGGCGGGGCCGGAGCAAATTTCCAAGGGTATGCGGGAGGGGGCGGTCGACATCTAGGGCGGGCCGAGGCAAAAAAAACTGCGCCTGCGCCTAGGTTTTTCCGGTGATGATTTTGGTTATGCGATTTCCTTGGGTTTGCCCACGCCGTCAATGTCCGCTTTCGAATTAGATCCTGAAATTAAACGCGAATGCATTTGGGCGGGGCATAGCTATCGCCCTGCCAGCGCATTGGTGGATCGGGATGGGCCTTTGGTTAAGGTGCGTTCTAACCGCGCCTGGGATGTGGTTTCCCAACATACCCATAGTTACGACAGCCTGTTCAGCCAATTGGGAGACCTGACCAAGACGCCGGAAGTCGTGGCGATAAGGGAGCAGATCAGGAGTTGGCGGTTTTACGACCATTTCCGCACGGATTCGGAAGTCCCGGCGCGGATTCCGCAATTGGGGACGCATACACCCATCCTCCACCATGACGGCAGGGATTTGGCCGCCGCCCTGCAAACCATCCTCGAGATCGGCGATGCCGAAGCCTTACACGATGCCGTGTCCGATGCTTTTCCTGGTGCCAGTTTAAGGATTTCAAGTCAAGAAGATGGCCGTTTTGCAGTGCTGCTCCATCAGCATGGTTTATTAAGGCCGTTATCGGCGGCGGAATTCTCCGATGGCACCTTGCGTTATTTGTTGTGGGTTGCCGCCCTGCTTACTCCCAGACCGCCGCCATTGATGGTGTTGAACGAGCCGGAAACCAGCCTGCATCCCGATTTGCTCCAGGCCTTGGCGAGGCTAATCATCCATGCCTCTAAATCAACCCAGGTGTGGGTCGTCTCCCATGCTACCCGGCTGATTGCCGCGCTTGAGCAAGCGGACGAATGCAATTCCATCACCTTGGAAAAAAACCTCGGCCAAACTCAGATTATCGGCCAAGAAATGCTGGATGCACCTCCCTGGCATTGGCCGGATAACGCTTAGCAATAAGCCTATTCAAGTTCGGTGCTTGTATCTTTGGGGGAATAAACTACTTTTTATGGAAAGCTAGGTTGCAAAGAGTGTTTGCCTTACCCCAGTTATAAGATAAAACGACATGCCTAGAATGACAACATCCCAATAGACGCTAGCTATAACCTACCAACAAAATGATCAGTCTCGACAAGATTGAAGCCCTAGCGCCGGATCAAGCCTCATTGGATACGGCCAAGAAGTTATTGGATGGCAAAAAATGGCCGGTCTGCGGCGTCGCCAGCGACCACAGCTTTATTTGGGGCGAATGCCAGGGTTCGGGTTCCACGCCTTATCGGGCTTGTGTGGCATTGAACGACTTGGGTTACAAATGCACCTGTCCTAGTCGTAAGTTTCCCTGCAAACATAGCTTGGCTCTGATGTGGCGTTATAGTGCCAAAACGGCGGAATTTTCGACTGGGGATGTGCCGGAATGGGTGCGGGATTGGTCGGCAAAGCGGCGTATCGGTAAAACGGCGGCGAATGTAAGTGACCAGACCAATGTCGCCAAAAAATCATCCATAAACGAAGCCTTGGATAACGTTGACGAACCGGAACAAAAACAAGATTCCGAACGTGCCGCCAAAGCCAGGGAACGTAACCAACAACAACGCGAAACGCTAATCCAGGCAGGCTTGGAGGATTTCTACGCGTGGCTGGCTGATGTTTATGATAGGGGTTTGCTGCATTTCTTGCAGAACTGCACGACCAATTGCCGCCAAGCGGCAAAAAGGCTGGTTGATGCCAAAGCCTCGGGCTTGGCCTCGCAACTGGATGAAATGGCTGGCGGCGCATTGCAAACGCCGGAATCCGAACGTCCGCGCTACTTACAGCAAAAACTGAGCTCGCTGTACCTACTGGCCAAGGCTTATCAGCAGCAAGCTGGGTTGCCGACCGAACTCCAGCAGGAAGTCAAGCGCTTGCTCGGTTGGACGCTGTCCAGGGAACAATTGCTGGACAATCCTGATGTCCTCAGGATAAGCGGCCACTGGTTGGTGCTGGCGGTGCGGGAATACCTGCAAAATGACGGTTTAAGGCGTGTCGAAACTTGGCTGGGCAGGGTAGACGAAAACGCCGATAGACAGCACTTTGCGGTCTTGATGGACTACCACCATGCCTCGGCTGGCAATGTCGCACCGCCTTTCCGCCCCGGCGAATGGCTGGCAGGTACGGTGGCTTATTATCCTTCACCAACGCCTTTGCGCGGCATTATTGTCGATCATGCCTTGCTGGCAAACGGCAGTCGGCGTTTGCCGGGGCAGCCGCTGAAGCAAGCGTTGGAGGGGCGTTTAATGCAACGCAGCAAAAATCCTTGGTTGCCGACATGGCCGCTGGCAGTGGCTAACCCCGTGGTCGTAACCGATAACAAAGGCCAGTTTTGGTTGACCGGAACCGGAGATGACTGTGTCATCCTGCTTAAGCATCCAGACCGTACAGCGCTACTGCCCTTGCTGGGCTTGCAAATAAGCCACGCTACCGTGACCTGGGATGGATGGCGCGGCGACCTGTTGCAGGCCGATACCGTGTATGGTTTTTGGAGTGCCCAATCATGACAGCCGTGGAATTTTCCTGCAAAGATGCGGCAAGGTTATCCGATACGCTCATACTCGGCTTAAAAAAATCCGGCTTGCCGGTTGTAGCGCTTAACGAAACATTGGCGACGCTTGAGCCGACACAGCAAACCTTGGCGGCAATAGCTTTGGCGGCTGAACGGATAAGCTTTGGGGATGACAAAAGCAAGGCCAATGTGCTGCCCTTGGCCGTCAATCCGCCTTTGGATACCCGGCTCTTGCTGCCGGATAACTTACGCCCGGCCTTATTCCGGTTCGTCGGTAAAACCCAAGCGGGCGGCATCGCCTGGGAAGCCATCTGCCGTAGCGTCTACCAACACCTGCAAGCATCCGGGTTCAGGCTGCATCCGTTCGATTTATGCCGCTTAGACCGGTTTTTAAATGTGATCAACGTTAAAACCGGAAGTTACGAACACTGGTATTGCCAATCCTTGGCAGCCCAGCAACCCAAACAGCCTGTAGAAAACATCAATTGGGACAACTGGCAACTGTTCGGCAAAACCGAGCAAATCGATTTCCTCCGTCGGCAACGCGCCGTCAATCCCGATGCCACGCGGGCAGCGATTGAAAAAGATTTTGCCAATGCTTCGGCAGCACTGCGGCAATTATATGTCGAGGCGATGGCTGTCAATTTAAGCGCAAGCGATAAGCCTTTCTTGGAAAGCTTAGCGAATGACCGCTCCGGCAAAGTCATGGAAGCCGCCAGCAATCTCTTGGCGCGGTTTCCGGGTTCGGAGGGGGCGGCGCAAAAACAAGTGGAATTAAAAGGGCGTTTGACGGTTGCCTTGCTGACCCGGAAATTCACCCTGGTTAAGCAAAAAGGCAAGAAGGCTTCCGAGTCATTACAAGACTTGTACGCCTTAACCGAACATATAGCGATTGCCGATATTGCGGCGGCGTTGGACGTGACCTTGGACGAACTGCCGCGCAAGATCGACCAGGAGTTGGCCTTTCCTTTCGCTAGGGCGGCGGCGTTTTCCCACGATTTCGGGACGGCCTTGCTGTTGCTGCAAAAGGAAGACGAAAAAACCTTGCTCGGACAAACCAATACCCTATGCGACTGGTTTAACCCGGCACCGGATGTCATTAAGATGCAGCTTATCGAATGGCTGATACCGCTGATGGCGGAGGTCGAGCCGTTGGTGTCCACCAATCTCTTGGCAATCCACGACCTGCTGGCACAGCCGCTGCCGGATAGGTTGGCGGCGACATTGCTTAACGGCAAGGCGGTGAAAGCGGCCTGCAAAAATGCCGTCGGCGACAACCAATATCTGGCGAATACCAGCATGGACGTATTGGCACTGATGGCGGTACTGATGTCGCCGCCCTTGCATCAACCCTACTTAGCGAAACTAGCCGAAATACCGTTTCGGTTAACCCTGAATCCAAGTGCTTACTTAGCCTTCATTTCCCTGCTTGACCAGCATAACACCAATAAGGAATCACACGATGACTGACAAGACGCTTCGACCACCCGTGGAAACCCTGTTCCAAGCAGAATTGGAAGCCTTAAGACAGCATGACGCTGCCAACCCGAAGCTGCAAAAGCCAGCAAGCTGGGTGCTGTCGCCGCAGTCGGCGGTGTTGTATTTGGTGGGCGGCAAAACCCAGGACGGTACGCCGATAAGTCCCAAATACATCGGCCAAAAACGCTTGATTGAAACCGCCGTCGCCACCTTGGCGACCGACCGCGCCTTGTTGTTGCTGGGTGTGCCGGGCACGGCGAAATCGTGGGTGTCGGAACATATCGCGGCAGCAATCTCCGGCAATTCGCAATTGCTGATCCAGTGTACCTCCGGCATCGACGAAAACCAGATCCGATACGGCTGGAATTACGCCATGTTGCTGGTCAAGGGCCCTAGCCATGAGGCATTGGTGGCGACGCCGTTGCTGCGCGCCATGCAAAGCGGCGCTATTGTCCGCTTGGAAGAACTGACGCGGATGGGTTCAGACATACAGGATACCTTAATCACCATTCTCTCCGAAAAACTCCTGCCTATTCCCGAACTGAACGATGTCATTTATGCTGCCAAAGGTTTTAACGTGATTGCCACCGCCAACGACCGGGATAAGGGTGTCAATGAGCTGTCCGCCGCGTTGAAACGGCGCTTTAACGTCGTCGTCCTGCCCTTGCCGGAAACCGCCGAGGAAGAAGTCAACATCGTGGTACAACGGGTGGCAGCTATTGGCGGCGGCTTGCATTTGCCGGAAATCCCCAAGGCTGACAAAGAAATAGCCCGATTGGTCATGTTGTTCAGGGAATTGCGCTCAGGTGAAACGGCAGATGGTAGGCATAAGGTCAAATCACCGTCCAGCACCTTATCGGCTGCCGATGCCATATCCGTGACCGTCGGCGCATGGTCTGAAGCGGTTTATTTCGGCGAAGGCATTATCGATGCTGATCGATTGGCGAACAATATCATAGGGGCTGTCGTTAAAGACCCGGTGCAAGACCGTATCGCCTTGGAAGAATATCTGGAAAACGTGGTGAAACAGCGCAAGGATTGGCGGGATTTGTACGCGGCTATCCGCGAAATGCTTTAAACCATGACTGAGTCACGCCTGCATATTTTCGGCATCCGCCATCACGGCCCGGGTAGTGCGCGCGGCCTTGTGGCTGCGTTAAACCATTTAAAGCCAGTCAAAATCCTGATCGAAGGCCCTGCCGAAGCCTCCCACCTTATCGCTTATGCCGGGCGTGACCAGATGACACCGCCGTTGGCGATATTGGTCTATGCCAGCCAGGATCCGTCCCATGCCAGTTTTTATCCCTTTGCCGCCTATTCGCCGGAATGGTGCGCGATGGTCTGGGGCAACGAAAACAATATCCCCGCTGAGTTTATCGACTTGCCCTGCGCTTATCGCTTGGCCAAGGCGTTGGCGCAAACGTCTCAACCAGATACGGAAATAAGCGAAGATGCCCCCCTGCCGGATAAGCCTGGCGCTGAGGAAAGCCCACAGCAAGAAGCGCTGACCCGCGACCCTTTTTTCCACTTGGCAACCTTGGCGGGTTATGATGATGCCGAAGCTTGGTGGAACGACATCATCGAAGAAGGCCATCACGGTGATAGCCATTTTTCGGCCATCGAAAACGCCGTCGCCGCCTTGCGCGAATACTGCAAGGAATCGACCGAAACCTTGCAACGGGAAGTCTACATGCGCCTACAAATCCATAAGACATTGCAGGAAACCGACGGCACCATCGCCGTGGTGTGCGGTGCGTGGCATGCCCCGGCCTTACGCGACCTAAGCCGTATCGGCGCAGACCAAAAAGCGCTGAACAAGCTGCCAAAAACCAAAACGGAAGCGACATGGGCGCCGTGGAGCGACCGCCACTTGGCGGCAGCCACAGGTTATGGCGCGGGTGTATCGTCACCCGGTTGGTACCAATTCTTGTGGCGGCAAGGCCATCAAAACCAAAGCTTGGCGGCGACTTGGCAACAACGGGTCGCCCATTTGTTACGATCGGAAGGGCTGATGGCTTCCACCGCAGCGGTGATCGAGGCGGCGCGCTTATCCCATTCGTTGGCGGCGTTACGGGCTCGCCCTTCGCCCGGCTTGGCGGAAATGAACGATGCCAGTTTGTCGGTGTTGTGCGGCGGTGTCTTGCTGCCCCTAAGGTTAATCCATGAGCGGTTGATTATCGGCGCAAGCGTGGGCGAAGTCGCGCCCGATGTGCCGCAACCGCCGCT
The DNA here is from genome assembly GCF_000496735.2 of Methyloglobulus morosus KoM1. GTDB lineage: Bacteria > Pseudomonadota > Gammaproteobacteria > Methylococcales > Methylomonadaceae > Methyloglobulus > Methyloglobulus morosus. The sequence continues at coordinate 4,555 of NZ_AYLO01000045.1, read as the reverse complement.
GCAAGCTGACTTGGGCAAGTTGTTGAAAAAATATCGGCTCAAGCTGGAAACCGACAGCCAAGAGTTGACCTTGGATTTGCGTTCCGAAGCCGGGATTGCCAAATCGGTGTTGTTTAACCGCCTGCTGTTGCTCAATATTCCCTGGGGCAGTTTTTTGCCGTCGACCGGGCGCGGCACCTTCCGCGAGAAATGGCGCTTATGCTGGGATCCGGCCTTCAGCGTCCGCCTGAATGAAGCCATCCGCTTCGGCCCGACCATCCAACAGGCGGCGTTGAATTCGGCCATCGAACAGGTCGGGCAAGCCAAAACCGTCGCCGATGCGGCCAAGCTGGTCGAACAATGCCTGCTGGCGGATTTGACCCAGGCGGCAGGACAAGCCATCACCCGTTTGGAATCGCTGTCCGTGCAAGGCAATGAGGTCAATTTTTTGATCGATGCAGTCGTCCCGCTGGTCAACATCTTGCGTTATGGCACGGCCAGGCCGATTCCCGAGCTTACCTTAAGGGGCTTGACCGTCAGCATGATGAATGAAACCTTGGTGCGCCTGCCTTATGCCGTCCAAAACCTGGACGAGCAAGAGGGCGATGCGATGATGAAACGCTTGGGCAGCTTCCATCATGCCGTCTACCTGTTGGCCGACGAGGACATCGTCAGCCGTTGGTATACGCTGTTAAAAGGCTTGATCCATGCCAGCACCTGCAATGCAGGCATCCAAGGCTTGGCAGCGCATTTTTTGTACGACAACGCCAAACTTGCCGCCGAGGAACTGCATAAGCTGCTTGTCCAAGTGATGTCTTATGGAACGCCGCCGCTGCACAGCGCGCGTTGGCTGGAAGGCTTTTTATCCGGCAGCGCGGACATTATTATCGTGGACGATGCTTTATTCCTTATCATGGATGAATGGTTGATGGCCTTGCCGGAAGAGGACTTTATGGAAACCATCCCGCTGATAAGGCGGGCATTTTTCGGTTTCGGCCTAAGCCAACGCCATCGCCTGTTGGCCAAAGTGCGCGCCGGTACAACCGCCATCCACCCAGGCACAAGCGGGCAAGCCATCGAACTGGATGAAGGCGGCAAATATTTTGAGTTGGCCTTACCGTTGTTGGCCACAATCCTTAACTTATCCATCGGCAAGGAATAAGCCATGAACAATTGCGAACGTATCAAACGTTGGCGCTTGGCTTGCGGCGGCGACGAACACGCCGCCAGAGCCGATGGACTCAGTGACCGCGACATCAGGATAGAAACCGCGCTGAATGCCTTATACCAGCGCGACGATGGCGCGATGGACGGCCAAAAGCAAAACCGCAAGGGCGGTTTGGGCGGTTCATCACCACGTGTTGCCCGCTGGTTGGGCGACATCCGGGAGTTCTTCCCCAGCACCGTGGTGCAGGTGATCCAGAAAGATGCTTTTACCCGGCTGGGTTTGAAGCAAATGCTGATGGAACCGGAATTCCTGTCGGCATTGGAAGCCGATGTGCATTTGGTTGCCGACTTGATTAGCCTGGGCCGGGTTATCCCGGACAAGACCAAGCACACCGCCCGCCAGGTGGTCGCCAAAGTGGTTGCCGAATTGATGGCGAAGCTGGAAGCCAAAACCATCCAGGCCGTGTTGGGAGCGGTCAACAAAGCCAAGCGGACACGCAAGCCGCGCTTTGCCGATATCGACTGGCACAAGACTATCCGGGCGAATCTGCGCCATTACCAGCAAGACCACAATAGCATCGTGCCGGAAACCCTGATCGGATATTCGCGCAAAAAACGCCAAGCCCAGTTGGATGAAGTCGTATTGTGCATCGACCAATCCGGCTCGATGGCGAATTCCGTGGTGTATTCGGCAATATTCGCGACGGTGATGGCCTCCATCCCGTCGTTAAAAACCCAATACATTGCTTTTGATACCGCCATTCTGGATTTGACGGAGAAGCTGTCCGATCCGGTCGACCTCTTGTTCGGCGTACAGCTCGGCGGCGGCACCGACATCAACCAAGCTCTGGCTTATTGCGACCAAAAAATAGCCCATCCCGGCCAAACCCATTTCATCCTGATCTCGGACTTGTGCGAAGGCGGCAACAAGGAAGAAATGCTGGCACGGGTACAAGCCATGATCTACAAAGGCATAAACGTCATCGTACTGCTGGCACTAAGCGACGACGGCAAGCCCTGGCATGACGACAACAACGCCCACGCCATCGCCGCCATGGGCGCACCGGTATTCGCCTGCACCCCCGACCAATTCCCCGACCTGATGGCAGTGGCTTTGCTTAAGGGTGATGTTGGGGAATGGGCGGCTGGCAATAAGATTGCGATAATTTCATAGAAAACTTTACCAAAATTTTAAAAAACTACTTCCTGGAGTTATCTGCACTGTGTCTTTTTAATGCATAACCAACAAACCCGTGATGAAAGTCTGCTTTGTAGTATGGTTAAGTTGTGTTCACCATAGACCGGTTTGGGTCGTTTAGTCAAGTTTACTTCGAACTTAAACTGACATTGGCGAGTGTCCGGAATCGAGTCATGATGATGGTTATTTTTTAAATATAGCTCAACCACCGCATTTCGGGATGATGGCGTTTATAGCGGGCAAAACCTTTGCAGAGGGGGTATAAGAGCAGAAGTATTACCAATCCAGATTCCATAAACCATCGTCAAGTTAAATCCGTATTCCGGTGCTGGTATGTTGGGAAAAGCATGACTGCCACGGCCAAGCAGCCAATCAACCGGTAGCCCCCTGAAATATGTGACAGCAAGCGCGTGCCATGGATAAGGGGCAGGTGGGCAAGGTAAAAAAATAACGGCACCCGACCGAATATGAGCAATGGCTCCCTAAGCAGGAGCAGGTTAAACCCTTCAAATAGGCTTAGCAGAAGCATCATGATACTTATTGTCACCAGCAGATAGGACAAGGACGGCGGGTATTTCTCGCAATTCAGGACAGCGAAAACGGTGAATAACGGATCCTGTTGGGCTTGCCAAGGTTCGGGGTCGCCGTAGATATTGCTCAGGCGCAATAGTAAAAATATTCCAATGCAACCGATTCCAAACTGGAACAATAAAGCCCTTCTTGAAATCGCAGAGCGTAAAAATATCGGCCCAAAACTGTAACCTGCGACCATCACGCCCAGCCACGGGATAAGCGGGTAGTCAACATAAAAACTATATCCGGGCATCAGTTCGATCCGGCCTGGAACATGCCGGACAGTCCACAACCAAGTTAAACCACCAAAATCATCAGGACGTAAGAAATCCAGTACATTGTGTCCGGCAATTGAGACAATTGCAAAGCCAGCAATTACCCAGCGAGGCAAAAAAATCAGCCAAGACAACCCAACCATCGACCAACCCAAAGCCCAGATCACCTGACCAAATAGGACATGATAATCCCAGTTGAACAGCCAACCAAAGCGAACCAGGGTGAGTTCCAAAATAACCAGCCATAGGCCTCGGGTGACCAGATACCCCGCAAGTTGGCGCTTAGAGAGATTGCGCCGTATTGTAGATAAATAAGCACTGGCACCTGTCAAAAAGACAAATGTAGGCGCACAAAGGTGAGTAATCCAGCGGGTGATAAAAAGCCCGGCGCTGGTCTTGCTGAGGTCGGTAGGGCTGAATAAGGCATCCGAAAAGAAGTCGCGGGTATGGTCCAGCGCCATCAACACCATGACGAGGCCACGCATCAGGTCAATCGATTCCAAGCGGCGAAAATCAAGCATAACTCGGCTTAATATTGATGGTTATTTAAAGCTATGGTTTTATTGCTTTTGCATTGCAGCGTTCGGTAAGCGTTATCATAATATAGTCTCGCCCTAAGTTATGGCTATTTCCCGGAGTAAAACATGTCGATTTCCATGTACGAAGCCTCCATACCACACTTTATCCGTATGTTGGGTAATTTATCGGCGATACTCGACAAGGTTATCGCCCATGCCCAATCCAAAAATATCGAAGAGTTTGTTTTTGTCAACGCCCGGTTGGCGCCTGACATGTACCCCTTAAGCCAACAAATACAGATTGCCACCTATATGGCAAAGGCTTGTGCCGCCCGCCTGGCTGGGGTCGATATACCCAAATACGAAAATAATGAGACCAACTTTGACGATTTTAAGGCCAAGATTGCCAAGGCCATCACCTTCTTGCAAGGCATTGACAGCGAACAAATCGACAACAGCTATGATCAACCCATCACGATAAAGCTGAATGACAAAGAAGTGGTTTACACGGCACAGATTTATTTGCTGGACGTGATCATCCCCCATTTTTATTTCCATGTCACCACTGCTTGCGCCATACTCCGACATCATGGTGTTGGGCTAGGGAAAAAGGACTACATCAATAGAGACCTTTGCAAAACCACCGTTATTGGTTAGAACGTCCGTAAAAACCAAATTACTATTGAAAAACAGGGGGTAATTTCGGCGAATCTTTGCCAAAAGTTCGTCATTACCGGCTTTATTTCACCGTTTTCCGGCCGCTAGGCAGGCTTTGCCTGTGGCAACCGCGGCAACGGGCTTTCAACGTACAACCGTGGCAGCCTTTTCAAGTTATAAGCGACGGC
>NZ_AYLO01000044.1 GCF_000496735.2 Methyloglobulus morosus KoM1 | reverse complement strand
TTTGTATCGCTCAAGACCATTCTGACCATAACAAAATATCTGTGAAAACTATATTTTACAATGGCTTTCGGTTATTTGTTAAAGTAATTGAGAACAGCCCCTAGTTTAGTAGGATTGTGAATTTTCCAACGCACTGGAAGGGCTGCAGTTACCCAGCCAATCTTGAGTAAGCGTTATAGACAAGTCGGCGGTTTAGGTAAACCCGCCAGCTTACAGGCGTACTTCAAAGGCCCATCGGGAAATAATCGGTGCAAATACCGGCTGTTGCCTTTATCTTCACCCAAGGKATGGGCGACGGCCTTGATGAACACCCGCGTATTCGGCAAATGCCGGTATTGCCCGTAATACGAACGTATAAACAGGATGATTTCCCAGTGCTGCTCTGTAAGTACAATGTTTTCGTGACGGGCAAGCTGGTTTGCAACGGCTTCGTTCCAATCTTGCCTATTCACCAGAAAACCTTGCCCTGTAGTTTTCAAGGCAAGGCCGTTGACTTTTAGCTCCATGAGGCAATCAACGGATTTTCAACGGTAAGGTTAACGAGACCTGGGTAATCGATAACTTCCAATCCTGCCATCAATTCAACCGCGAGGATTCCCCTGGCTTTCATATCTTCAGACAACACACAAAAACGATTGCTGTTAAGCTTATTGCTTAATAACCCAGCAATCTTGCCATTTTTCAAGACACTGAGTACGGCACTGTCAAGAAATACGGCGACATCGCCGGAAGCCATCCTGTCCAGCACGGCCTTATCGACAGGCGATTGAAAAATCAAGTGCAGCATCAATTATTATCAGTTAGCTTTAGCCCAATAATACCTATAATGACTAGAGAAATGGACACTAAACGGTAAAAGTCAGCGGACTCTTTGAACAAAATAATACCGAGTATGGCAACCCCGACTGCGCCCATGCCCGTCCAAACTGCATAAGCTGTTCCCACAGGTAGAAATTTTAAGGCGGTCATCAACAGAAATAAGCTCAATCCACCTGAAACCAGGGAAATTATGCTGGGGATTAAGCGGGTAAAGCCCGCGTTATATTTAAGGCTTAACGCAAAAACGATTTCCACCAAACCCGCAGAAAATAATAGCAACCACGCCAACGGACACCTCTTAGTCAATTTCATCAAGCCCGCTAGTTTACTATCAATCCAATCAATGGGCACTGCAAACCGTCATTGTTAGCTACAATAGCCCATATCCTAACCTGTAAATCTTTCGCACCTGACTTTACGACTCTCATGATGCTCGAAAAAATTAAGCACTTCTTTGACCGACATATCGCCTTGACCGAACCGAATGGTGACAGTGAAGACAAATTAAAAACTGCCAGCGCCGCGTTGCTGATAGAAATGATGCATACAGAGGAAGCGGGGGCCAACGAAAAGCAACAATTGATATTGACGTTGCTGGAAAACTCGTTTTCCTTGACTGAGGAGCAAGCCAACACCTTGATGGCTTATGCCGATCACCAAAGACGGCAAGCAACCGACTATTTTGAATTTACCCACTTAATTTGCAATGCCTACACCCACGACCAAAAAATTCAGTTGATCGAGTCTATGTGGAAAATTGCCTTCGTTGACAATAACCTGGATATGGATGAAGAATACTTGGTCGATAAGATTGCCCGGCTTTTGTATATTACCCATGCTGAGGTACTTCATGTGAAGAACCGCACACGGGGCTATTGACCCCCCCTATTTAAGATTTTTGGGAGCGCTTAATCCTCTAAGCCCAAGGCGCTTTTCTTAATATCCAACTGTGTTGACGGCAGTTCTATCTTATTTTCCCAAAGCATCTTTTCAAGATTGGTGTGCAGATTGTTGGTGACCAAATCGCGATGCCCCAACTCGCTGACAAAGACCATAATAGAAAACTCCAAAGCACATTCCTTGATGCCCTTAAAGATCACGCTGGGCGCCGGGTCTTCCAATACGAGCGGTGTCATACGCGCCGCCTCAAGCATCAGGTTATGGGCCAGCTCCACATCCGAACCATAGGCAATCCCGATTGGGATAACAATTCGCGTTATCGTGTCGCTTAACGTCCAATTAATCAATTGATTGGTGATAAAGGTTTTATTCGGCACAATCAACTCTTTGCGATCCCAATCAATAATCGTCGTCGCCCGCATTTGTATGCGGCTGACTTTGCCGCTCACGTTGTTGATAGTCACTGTATCACCCACCCTGATAGGGCGTTCAAACAACAAGATAATACCGGACACCAGGTTGGCAAATATTTCCTGCAAGCCAAAGCCCAAGCCCACACTTAACGCAGCCACCAACCATTGGACTTGCGACCAGCTACCGCCCAATTCATTGGCGATACAGATAAAACCAATCGCCATAATCAGGTATTTTGCCAATTGATTGATCGCGTAGTGCGCCCCTGTCGTAATTGACAGGCGGCTGAAGACCAATAATTCCATCAGCCCAGAAAAATTTCGTACCGACACCATCACAATAAACACATACAAACCTGCCCTCAACAAATTGGTCAATGTTATTGCTTGATAGGTTTCCTGATTGTCAATGATGACGAGATGCCGCCAAAGCATAATGTCTTCCAAAAACGAAAAGGCCGGCAATATATTGCTCCAAATCAACCAAAGCCCAACGATCAAGCTTAATCCGATAAACACAATCAACAATTTGATCGTTTGTGCATTTATGGTGGGTATATCAATTAGCTGCTCGTCCACAGGCAGTGCCGGCTCATCACCCACCACACCAGCCAAGGATGCTTGCTTTTCATTCGCCGCCTTACGTTTTTGTCGGGCATTTTTTAACGCCAATTGTCGATTTACAAAAGTTAACCAGCGGATAACCAAGCCATAGACGATAACGGCCGCAAAAATGAGCCGTATCGTAATGATTAGCTTTTGCTGTAATTCCAAAGCGCTCAAGTAGTAACCCACGACCGCAAACCCTACAACGATTATGGGAATGAAGACCACAAACGGATACCAGGCGTAACGAAGTTTGACAGACAAATCATCAAGATGCGTATTAATGTATGCCTGCAACAGCCCGGTATTCGGATTTAACACTTTAGCAAAGAACACAGAGATGGCGATCATGTTAAGGATCAACGCCAAACGACCCAGGTTGTCGCTGTAACTGGATGACGACGCGGCACCCGTGGCATTAATCAGAAAAACCCCCAGCACAATGACAAAGCGTAACCACGCAATTTGCTTATGCAAAAGGTTGGCCGTGTTTTTTTTCCATTGAAAATGCTTGACGGCAATCCCGTTATTCGCAAACAAGCGATAAAACAACTGGATCACAAACAAAGGCACGGCCGCGCCCTGCAAGCCTACGCCCACGGCTTTACTAAAATTGGCAACATGCGGATTGGCGTTTAGGATCCAACCCAAAAAATAGATAAATATGGGTAGGGGCAACACCAGTATGAGGGTATAAGCGAGTGCTTTTAACGTGTAAGAAAAATTGTCGGTGTAAATTTTCTCAATACGCTTCGCTATGGTAATTAATTCTCCCTTGGCTCGACTCCTAAGCACAGGCAATACTATCGACCCTATCAGGGCAATCAAGGTCAGAAATGGGTTTTGCCAGGCAACCACGGTGATGTCTTGGATCAACGCCACCCAATTTGACGGCGACATCAACCACTTGATTGAGTCATACAAACCACTCAGATAAGCGCCGTTAATGGGCATTGAACTCGGTACCCACAGCAACCGTTCATCCAGATAGCCGGCAAATTTATTGATTTGGGTCAGCATCTGATGCTTGGCGAAATCAAAATCGCCCAATGTCCGCAGATAAGTGGTGTCAGCCGCAGAAAGTTTGTTTAACAGGTCTTTCTGGTTATTAAGCACCACCCGTAGTTCCGCTTGTATCATCATGCGATTATCTACCGGCATAGCCTTATCGACATGTTGATCCATCAGGACTTTTAAGTAGGCGTCAAAATCCGCAAAAGGCTTGAGATTGTCATCAACCTTGAACTGTTCAAGGCTAGCTAAAGCCATCTCATCCTGAATGGACTCGGAATCCACATTGAGCCGCGCCTGACTCGCCAAGTTGCGCCGTTGTTCGCGCAAGATCTTGCCTAAAACCGGGCTTAAACCCGCCAAGCTGATTTTCTTTTCGGCGCTTTTGAAATCGGCCTCAATTTCGCTTGCAGCCGTATCTACCTTGTTTTTTAATTCATTGTAAGTTTCTATCTTGCTGGTTATCACTTGCAAATCACGGCTGTATTGTATATTTTCCCGTGTCGTTTGCTGGATCAGGGGATGCTTGCCGCTAGCCGTTTTCTCTGCTTGGGTCAGCTCATTTTCCAGGTGGATCGCTTCCTGCTGCCTACGCGAGTTGACTAGGCTTTCAATAGCCATTATGACCGGGCTTATCAGGTCTTTTTGCACATTTAATGACTGCAACTCCGATTTGAGCAACTCGACCCGAACAAGATTACTGTTCGCCTCCGCCGACAGCATTTTCAATTCTGTGTTGCGCACGGCTATTAACGTGGCTTGCCTTAATTGCAGGGCTTCAGTTTCCAATTTTGAAGTAGGGATTGCCGAAATGTCAGATTTTTTTTGTGCCGCTTCCAGGGCCTGTTGAGCCACAATCGTTTCTTGCCGAATCTGTTGGGGACGGTCATTCTGCAGGGCCAGGTCTTTTTCGATCCCTGTTATCTGTTCATCTAGGTTGCTTACTTTTTCTTTTTCCAATATCAGGCGCTGCTCCAGCTCTTCGTCGGAAATCTTAGAAAAGTCCTCCGTCCTTTGTTTAGCCAACTTTTGCTGCCCTTGCTCAATTTCTCGTTGCAATTTTTTGATTTTTTCCGGTGCCTGCTTTATTGCCGTCTCAAATTCAGCCGTTTTTGCAATATATCCGTCAGCATTGGCGAGATTTTCTTGAGCCGATTGATAGATGGGCAGCAATTTCGTCTTGATAGCCTCATCAGTTCCTTGTTTGGCGTTCAGTTCATCAATTTTGGCCTTAATCTGACTTTGGGTGATTTCATGGTGTTTATTCCCTGATGAAACGCTATCAGAAACCTGTCCGGCCTGCGCATTGCCGATACCGACTGAAATCAAAACCAACAAAAAAAAGAGCTTGACCCTATATCCTGGCTCGTTGCCTGTAAAAAATGTTGAAAAATCGATAATCTTCATAAAAATTTAAGTGAACTTTATGGGTCTTGCCATTGTTATGGCCCGCTATAGGTTCCTATTAGCTGAGCTATACTACCTTTAGCTTATTAGGCTTTTATTAAATAAATCAGTTGAAATAAGCCGACACATTACTTATCGCCCAACCAAAATGAATTTTGTGTGAGATTGTAAGTAGTTAAGTATAATTAGCGATTATAACGGCGTTAACGCCAACATCTGAAACTTATCCTAATATTTATCCAAGGAAGTTGCCCTTTGACTCAACAAGCAAATTTTTTCGCCGCCAAGTGGTTTCTGCTGTTTTTGGTGATATTGCCTTTTCAACAACTGTTTGCAGAAGACTCGACACTTAGGGAAGCAAGTGTCAGCAATGAAATTAATGCCATCATTACGGCAAGGCAGCATCCGTACCTGAAACAAGCTAACTTTGCCAACCGCACAGAAGATTTGGATGCGCTTTATAAACGGGCCAATTACCAATTGCTTTGGCTAGGCAATACCCAGTCGTCTAAAAACACGGCTGATGCACTAGACTTGTTGGCGGATGCCGCAACGGAAGGATTAATCCAGGCCAATTATGATGTCGACCTGCTGCGGGAAAAATACAAGCTGGCGCTCGCCCYCCCGCCTACTGCCTATAAAGAGCTCGCCCTGTACGACACGGCTCTGAGTATATCGGTATTACGCTACCTACACGATATTAAGTACGGTCGGGTAAATCCACAAGGGATAAACTTCAATTTGCAGTTGAGGGATAAAAAACTACTTGATTTTCCTGCCTTGATAAAAGACAGCTTATCGCTGAACACGATTTCCCAATTGCCCCTCTTGGTCGAGCCCAAGTTGCAGCAATACCACAAATTAAAATCCGCACTGGCAACTTATCGCCTTATTGCCGCAAAAGCATCCCCTCTCAATATGCTTGTCAAAGGCAAGCTGCGCCCTGGGGAACACCATCCGCAACTGGCGGAATTGGGCAGGTTTTTAGCCAGTGTGGGTGATTTGCCTGAAAGTGCCATTCCCAGTAATGCCGAAAAAAACCCAAAGTACACACCTGAACTTGTTGATGGCATCAAAAAATTCCAACTTCGCCACGGCTTGGGTTCGGACGGCACGATAGGCCCAAGCACGGCTGCAGCGCTTAACGAACCCTTGGCACATCGCATAACCCAGATAGAGCTGGCAATGGAAAGGCTGCGCTGGCTACCCGACATGAATGTCAACCGCTCGGTTATTGTCAACATCCCTGCATTCCAACTTTGGGCGATTGATGATTTAAGCGATGGCACCAATATCACTAATATGAGAGTTGTTGTAGGCAAGGCCTTAAAAAATCAAACGCCAGTTTTGATGGCGCAAATGAGTTTTATCGAATTTAGCCCTTATTGGAATGTCCCCAGAAATATATTGAAAGACGAAATCCTGCCCAAGCTAAGCAAAAACTCGGGTTACCTGACTTCCCAAAACATGGAGATTGTTTCCAGTTCCAATAGCACAGCCAAGATACTTGCGGTAAACAACGACACCTTAGAGAAACTCAAAAGAGGCAGCTTGAGGGTAAGACAGCGCCCTGGCAACAAAAACAGTTTAGGAAAGGTAAAATTTATCTTCCCTAACAAAGACGATGTCTATTTGCACGACACCCCCGCGAATTCCTTGTTCAGCAAATCGCGCAGGGATTTTAGCCACGGTTGCGTACGCGTGGAAAAACCCATGGTCCTGGCTGAATTTGCCCTAAAAAATCAAGGCAAGTGGAATACCGACACCATCACAAAAGCCATGAAAAATCCCGCAAACCAACGAGTCGTGTTACAACAACCGATCCCCGTACTGTTTTTCTACACCACTTCATTTGTCGACCAAAACAATAACTTGGACTTTTATCCAGATATTTACGGACACGATACCCTACTCCTGGAAGCGCTCAAAAAAGCCAATGACTTATCCGACCAATCCATTTTCCTCAGCACAGGCATAGCCACAACCCCGCCTGCCGTCGATGGAATGCCTTGAAGTATTGACCAGGATTGCTATGCTTTAGTAAGGGAGCTTAATCCCCTGAAAGGTTTCCATGCAATGCTGTTCCTTAGCGTTGTTAAGACGTTTAAGACTAGACTGCCTAACAATCTCACCGGATGAAATCAGCGTGCATCGAACACTACCGCCTAAATTATTTGTTTCAGTAAAAATATGGTGAACCCACCCAATACTTTTCAAGGCATTCATTCACACAGCAATAAGCTTGTCATATTGGCAAGGTTATTGGACGTTATCGTTATCGGACTGACATTATCATCCATACTCGACCTGGCAGCCGTTGAGTGGGACAACAAGCACACTTGGTGGCTATTTATTTCTGTGGTTGGCTTTGGTGTATTTGCATCGTTCAATGAAGTGTACCGTGGCGGACGCACTATGTCCGTACTGACGGAGATACGCCTTATTGCGCTGTCTTGGGGTTGCGTATTGCTGGTCTTACTGTGTGTCGATGAAGCTTATTTGTTGATCGACCCCATTTATAAGCGACTTTTCTGGATCTGGAGCCTAGCCGTACCCATAGAAATCATTTCCTGGCACGTCATTACCCGTAGCGTAGCCAATATGGTCAGAAAAATAAACAAACACAAACACCGTGTCGCGATTGTAGGCGGCACCAAGCTGGGTGTTGAGTTGGAAAAAATATTCCGTGAAGAAGAGGCCATGGGGATAGACTTTATCGGTTTTTTTGACGACCGAAAACAAGGAAGGGAAGGTCTTTACCAATTCGATTATTCAAAATTGGTGGGTAATTCCAACGATCTCGTCAAGCTCGCCAAAGAGGGTGCGGTAGACGCTGTGTATATTACCTTGCCGTTACGGGCGGAAATACGTATTGACGGCATCATCGCGAAATTATCGGATTCAACGGTTAGCGTCCATTATGTCCCTGACTTATTCGTGTTTGATATGTTGAGCGCAAGCATAGACAACATTAAAGGGATACCTATTATCAGCATACTTGACACGCCCTTTTACGGCGTTGACGGTGCCGTCAAGAGAATGTTCGATATCGCTTTTAGTAGTTTCATACTCATACTCATAATAGTTCCAATATTGCTTATTAGCTTGGCAATTCGGCTAACATCCCCTGGCCCCATCTTGTTTAAACAACGCCGCTATGGATTTAGGGGGGAGCAAATCATTGTCTGGAAATTCAGGTCAATGACCGTCAGGGAAGACGGCAGGCAGGTTGTCCAGGCCAAAAAAAATGACCCCCGTGTCACCCGGTTGGGCCGTTTTTTAAGACAGACATCCTTGGATGAATTGCCGCAATTTTTTAATGTGCTACAAGGCAGGATGTCCGTAGTAGGGCCAAGGCCCCATGCGGTGGCCCACAATGAGTTTTATCGCGGCCAAGTCAAAGGCTATATGTTAAGGCACAAGGTGAAGCCAGGGATCACCGGACTGGCACAAGTGAACGGCTACCGAGGCGAAACAGACACCATTGATAAAATGGAAGGACGGATACAACACGACCTCAACTACATCAGGAACTGGTCATTGTGGTTAGACATTAAAATCGTGTTGCTCACGATCCTCAAAGGTTTTACCAGCACAAAAGCTTATTAGGCCCAACCCTTGGCCACGCTGCTTGTCGAACTCCCCTTTTAAGCAGGCGACAACCGCGTCACATCTTATGCGTGACGATCTCCATGTTTGCCTGTTGGTATTGCCGGTAACGATTCCTGCCCCATACTTTGGTGTCTTCGCTATTGTCCAGTATTTCCAGAATCCTCTCGGCCTGTTGAAAATTTTTCGGGCATTGGGCTGACAGGTTAATTATTATCTTTTGCCGATATTCAGGCAGATTGTTAAAACTAATCAATACCGCATTTTCAACATCGGGTTGTTCAGCCGTGCATACCTGATGCGGAATGAAACTGCCTGCCCTGAATGTCCAGAGCAGGTCGTCAATGTGTTTACTTTGTTCGATTGAATCGGTCAGCACATAGGCAAAAGTGCCGTTACGGTAAGCTTTTTCTATCAGCTTACAGGCAAACAGGTAGCGTTCTTGGGATGATTCTGTCGGCAACACATAAAATGTGATTTTGGGCACACTGCCAACCTATTATTATAAAGCCCGATCAATGAGGTATTGGCTTAATAACGGCACAGGACGGCCTGTCGCACCTTTGTTTTGTCCGCTACGCCATGCCGTACCTGCAATGTCCAAATGCGCCCAACGGAAATTTTTGGCAAAATGCGAAAGGAAACAAGCGGCAGTAATCGTGCCGGCATCCTTACCGCCAATGTTGGCGAGATCGGCAAAGTTGGACTTAAGCAATTCCTGGTATTCTTCCCATAAGGGCAACCGCCAAACACTGTCGCAAGCAGTTTCCCCCGCCTTGATTAGGGCATTGCACAAGCTGTCGTCGTTGCCAAGCAAGCCACTGGGCACCCGGCCTAAAGCAACTAGACATGCGCCTGTCAACGTTGCCAAGTCAATGACGACATCCGGCTTATAGCGTTCCGCATAAGTCAACGTGTCGCAAAGGATCAAGCGGCCCTCTGCATCCGTATTTAACACTTCGATGGTTGTCCCGGACATGCTGGTGACAATATCGCCGGGCTTATTGGCATCACCGTCCGGCATGTTTTCAGACGACGGCACTAAGCCAACAATGTTGAGCGGCAACTGCATTTTTACGGCAGCAAGCAATGTCCCCATGACTGCTGCGCCGCCGCACATGTCATATTTCATTTCGTCCATGCCTAGTCCTGGTTTTAAAGAAATACCCCCCGCATCGAAGGTAAGGCCTTTACCAACCAAGACTACCGGCTTGCTGTCCTTTTTGCCACCGTGGTATTCCAAGGCAATCAATTTAGCGGGTTGACGGCTACCGCGCGAAACCGAGAGGAAAGAACCCATACCTAGCTCTTTCATATCCGATTCTTCCAGGATTTTTACATGGAGTTCGGGATAGTTTTTACCCAAATCTACCGCTTGTTCGGCCATATAAGTTGGCGTACAGACATTTCCCGGAAGATCGGCAAGCGCTTTGGTAAAACCGACACCTTCGGCAATTGCCAAACCTTGCGTTAACCCTTGCTGGGCAGGCGCCAGATTACTTTCCGGCACGGAAATCATGATTTTTTGAAGCTTGCTTTCGGTTTCTTTTTCAGATTTGAGTGCAGTAAATTGATAAACGGCATCGTTGAAAACCTCAACAATTTGCCGGACATTCCATCGCAAATCGCAACCTTCGACAGCGACCGCCGCCAGACCACAGGCAATTGATTTCAGATAAGGTTTTTTTAGATTGTTGACCGCAGCCGACAGGGCTTTTCTGAAGTTCTTAGGCGTTAAGGGCTTATTTTCACCCAACCCGACCAGCAGGACACGTTCAACACCGCCGTCAGGAATGATGTTTATCAATACGGTCTCACCCACTTTTCCATTCGTGTCTCCCCTGCTTATAACCTTGGCGATTAGGTTTTGCAGGCTTTCGGATAGTACAGGACCGGAAGTTACTAGTTGCTGGTTTTGATAAAGGCCGATAATGATACAATCACAGGGCAGTGTTTCTATGGTTGCGGTTTCTATAGAATAATCCATTTTGATTTTACGCTGTTTTTAGTATGGCAAGGTTAACAAGCGGACAGTCGCGGTTAAGTGCCTGCCCAAAACCGTTCGATTATACAACACAATTATCGTTTTGATTGAGGAGATAGGCTTGGACGTAGATTGGCCTAAAGGCTACAAAATGGCTAGGCGCCCCGTGATTACTGTCTTGGACAAAATGATTGCCCTCGACTTGTTGAAGACTGTGTTTTCCGTGTGGACGGTGATCGTCGTCATCATCGTCAGTCAAAAATTTATCAAAATCCTGGAAAAGGCCGTTGAAGGGCATATTTCCAACGATACGATATTGACTGTCCTTGGCTTAAAAACCATTATCGTGGGCATTACCTTATTGCCCGCCGCCACCTTTATGGCACTTTTGATGGTGTTGGGCCGATTGTATAAAGACCAGGAAATGTCCGCAATCGCTACCGCCGGGGGCGGTGCCGGAACGATTTACAGGGCGGTTTTTTTACTGGCCCTGCCATTGAGCATCCTCACTTATGGCTTATCCATGTATGCCTCGCCTTGGGCTGAAGCAAGAATGCAAGGTGTCATGAACCAGGACGAACAATCCTCCGATATTCGCGGGATTGCAGCGGGTAAATTTAGCGAGTACAGCCGAGGCGACTTGGTTTTTTATGTCGAGAATATAACGTCGGATAACAAAATGCAGTCTGTTTTTGTGCAAAAGCGAAAAAATGCCGACTTAAGCATCATTACCGCCGAACAAAGCCATTTTGAAGATTTACCGGGCGGGCGCTATATGGTTTTTGAAAACGGGGAGCACACGCAAGGGCATCCTGGCGACTTCAACTATACCATTGAAGCATTTAAGGCATACGCCGTGAAGATTGAAGAAAAAGCCTTATCTAATACCCTTACGCCCAAAGCGGTCGCCAGCAGCCAGTTATCAAAGTCGGTCGAACCCAGGGATATTACAGAATTGCAGAACCGGCTTTCCGTCCCATTAACTATCCTGTTGTTTGCATTTCTTGCTGTCCCGCTGGCAAAAATTTCGCCTAGGGGCGGCATATACGGAAGCATGATGTTGGGTTTTTTAATTTATTTTAGCCACGGAAACTTTTCTGGCATTACCCAAAGCTGGGTTGTTAAGGGGACAATTCCGGTTTGGCCGGGTGTTTTTTGGGTCATCCTGGCGTTTATCCTGATCGGTTTTATGCTATTGGCAAATTGGTACGGATTCCAATGGGTTATCCTGTCCATCAAAAAAAGGATTTCAAAATGAATGTCTTGACATTCCATATTGGAAAAGAAATCTTGAAAGGCACGTTGATTACCCTATTAATTTTGTTGACCATTTTCAATCTGTTTACCTTGGCTGACGAATTAAAAGACCTGGAAGGGCAATATGGCCTAAAACAAATCTTCTACTATGTTGCACTGACATCACCGACCGTGCTTTACCAACTCGTGCCTGCGTCCGCCTTGATTGGCAGCTTGTTCGTCTTGGGCACGATGGGCAATAATCGCGAATTGGTAGCCATGCAAGCCGCTGGCTTGTCAGTGTTGGGCATTATCAAGGCCGTGCTACTGGCAGGGCTGGTTTTGGTTATTTTGGCCATGTTGGTTGGTGAATTTATAGCGCCCGTCAGTGAAAAACTCGCGCAAAAAATCAAAGCGACCGCCTTAAATGAACACGTCATCATGAACTCCAAATACGGTGTTTGGTTACGGGAAGGCTCCAGCTATGTCAATGTCCGTCAGGCGGAAGACGACGGCGTATTGTCTGACCTGAGTATTTATGCGTTGAACGATCAACACCATTTAGATAGGGCAATCCACGCAGAAAAGGCGATTTTTTTGGGAAACAAAACCTGGAAACTCTTAAACATCAAAGAATCGGCAATCTCTACGCAGAAAATTCAAGTAAACCAAGTGGCCGAACAAATCTGGAAATCATCTATCGCACCTAATTTATTGAAAATAGTCGTCGTTGATCCGAACAATCTCTCCTTATATGACTTAGCGGTATATGTTGAATTCTTAAAAGGTAATCATCAAAAATCGCATAAGTATGAGGCGGCTTTTTGGGGTCGTGCGGTCAGCCCCTTAACTACCTTCATCATGATGTTGGTGTCAGCCCCTTTTGTTATTGGCATTCACCGTGGTGTGAGCGTAGGTGCCCGCATCATGATAGGCGTTACAATTGGGATGGGATTTAATATTTTTGACAAGATCATTAACCACATGGGCTTGATTTATAACTTAAATCCCCCGCTAATAGCGCTACTGCCCAGCCTGTCGGTATTAGCCGTTGTTTTGTATGCCATGAAAAAAGCACAAAGCTAATGGACCCTATTCAGGAACTTTAAGGAGACGTTTTATTTTGCTAAAATTATCAGTATTTTAAAAGCGCTAAAATGCGCTATCGCACCTTGCAAACGAATGCAAACTAGGTTTTCAAGAGCAATTTTTTTGCAAAGCGCATTTATCGATGTGTTAGTATTAGACATTACCTATGAATTCTCCAGGTAACTGACATAAAAATTCGTAACTCTAAATCAGGATACACGCATGAAAACTAAAGAGATTATTGCTACAAGTATGATCAGTATCGCTTTATTGGCAGGCTGCGATAAGGGTGAAAACACACCACAGACTTCTTCTACGGAGCAATCCACAACCAGTACAGCTACTGAATCAGTTTCTAATGCCGAGAACACCCCTGCTGCGGGTGCCGCAGCCGTGGACAGCGCAGCCAGCACCGGCGCTGCTGCCGTTGAAAGTGCCGCTAACGCAGGCGCTGCTGCTGTCGAAGATGCAGCCGATGCCGGAGCCGCCGCTGTTGAAGGCGCCAAAAACGCAGGCACTGCTGCAGTCGAAGGCGCAGCAGCCGTTGCCGGTGGTGCTGTAGAGGCCGCTAAAGGCGCTGCCGAAACCGCAACAACTGCTGGCGCAGCCGCTGTTGAAGGCGCTAAAGATGCTGGCTCTGCTGCGATGGAAGGTGCCGCTGCCGTAACGGGTGGTGCTGTCGATGCAACTAAGGCCGCTGCGGGTGACGCGGCTGACACGGCAAGCAAAGCCGGTGCCTCCGTTGTTGAAGGCGCTAAAGAAGCCATTGCCCAACCTATCGAAGCCGCAAAAGAAGCCGCAAAAGCCGCTGCAACTGATACAGCAAAAGATGCCACCACCGATCCAGCCGGTGCTGCTGCGGGCAAGTAACTCGATTATTGCCTCCTGGCAGAGCCACATTCTGCCAGGCGTATTTTTAATCCGCTCGACCAGGCTCCCGCATCGCCCTATTCCATATCGTTGAACGGATGCTATCTCGTAATTCGGAACGCTAGATAAACTCTCGCAATCTCACTGAAGCTTACGCCATTGTGAGGTCACAATGACTTTATCAAATCTGAGGGTACGAAATTTAAGGCAAAAAACCAAACCCTATTTAACCCCTGCTAAACCACGCATATAATCGTCAAACTAACCCTTTCGGAGAGAATTGTATCCTTCGAAATTGTCCTTGAGTATACGACGAAACACGCGACAGGAGACCTTATGGCTATTCAAGAATTTAACGGAATCCTGCCTATCTTAGGCCATTCGACCTACATTGCCGAAAGCGCTGTGGTTATCGGCAATGTAAAACTTGGTGATAATGTGTCCATCTGGCCGACGACGGTGGTAAGGGGTGACGTTGAAGGCATCACCATTGGCGATGACACCAATATCCAGGACGGTTCGGTATTACATGTCACCCATTACGGAAAATTTACGGATCGCGGCTATCCTTTGACGGTTGGCAAGGGCGTTACAGTCGGCCACAGGGCCATAGTGCATGCATGTACCATCGGGGATTATTGCCTGATCGGCATGGGTGCCATTATCATGGACGATGCAACCATTGAAGATTATGTGATGCTAGGCGCTGGCGCACTGGTCCCTTCCGGCAAAGTTCTAGAAAGCGGACACCTATACTTAGGCTCGCCTGTTAAATTGGTCAGGGCATTAACGGAGAGTGAACGGGATTTTCTGGTGTATTCCAGCCAGCATTACGTAGAGCTTAAGAACAAATATCTTGGCCCTGTTTCCCGATAACACCATCTTGTGTAGATTTGCCTAAATATGCTCAAACAAATCCGCGTGCGAAATTCAACCGTTCAATAACTGGCTTAGTTTTTGGGCGGACTCCCCGCCATAGAAAAAATGCCTCAGCCGCTTGCTCAACCAACATACCCAGGCCGTCCAGGCTTTTTTGAGCCTTGTGGGACACCCCCCAACGCACAAATGAAGTTGGTTTCCCCCCATAAGCCAGGTCATAACACACGCCTCCTTCAGCCAGCAGGTTTTCTGCAAGCGGCGGCAGTTCATCATACAAGCTCGCCGATGTCGCGTTGATAATCAAATCGAATTGATGGCCTTGGATTTCAGCAAAACCACAACCGATAATTTTCCCCCAATCGCGAAACCCTTCCGCCAAATCCCTTGCCTTCTCTGATGTACGGTTTGCAATGACCAGTTGTTGAGGGGATTTCTCGAGAATCGGGGCAATAATACCGCGTGTTGCCCCGCCTGCACCCAAGATCAGAATCCTCGAGTTCTTCAAAAAAATGTCGTGATTGTCATTCAGGTCGGCAACAAGGCCGCAACCATCGGTGTTGTCCCCTAAAATAGAACCATCGTCCTGTAATGCAAGCGTATTGACTGCCTTGCTTAAGTTGGCTCGTTCGGTGTTGTGATCGGCATATGCCCACGCCAACTCTTTCAAAGGCAAAGTACAATTTAAGCCCTTCCCACCTTGCGAAAAAAATCTATCAACCGACTCCTTGAACTTATCCGCAGGCACTTCTTCGGCTGTATATTCAAGTGATTGTTGCGTTTGTTCAGCAAAAAGCTGATGGATACGCGGCGATTTGCTGTGCTTTATTGGGCTGCCAAATACTGCATACCGATCTTTATTGGACATTCTGATACCACTTAAATTTAGTTCCGTAATATTTAGTATATTACGCAACTAATTTAAATTACATAGTTGAATATGGAAGGTTTAATGTGAACGGCCCAAATAGGAACCCCAGCCGAACTGATTTGCCCTAAAACGCCGCCCTAAGAAAAATTGGGCAAAAAAAATAGCCGCATAATGCGGCTATTTTTTTATGTGCCTTGGTTAAACCGTCATTTAATAAAATCGACAATCAGGAACAAGATGACTGTCAATCCTAAGCCACAGTGGATCACGCCGTTGACACTGGTATAAGGCCCCATTTTTCCGGCGGCTGGCAGTTTACTCAAAGCGCCGATGTTTTTCAGCGCCGGATAAGCACCGTTATACTCCAAGGCCAGGATAATCACAGCCGCTATCAAAAACGCCAAGAAGTTAAAATCGTGCCGAAAGTGCGTTGATGCCCCCATAAAAAACAACATGGGGATTGAAAACAAGGTATTTGTCCTCGATGCCAATCCCGCCGCCGCCAAAGCACCCGCCGCTTCGGGCAATGCTTGTCCACCGTTAGCCAATTGGGTTGCCGAAGCGATCACTATCTTCTGGTTAGGCCAGATGATTAACCACACATTCGCGAACATGATGATTGCCAAAAGTGCGCCGACATAAATGTCCAATGATTGCCCTGCCCCGCGTAGCCCCATAATGCCCAAGCCGGTCAGCAAGGTTAACACAGCGCCCCAACGGAACCACCACAGTGCCCGTGGCACTAATTTTTGGATAGCGTCCGATTTTGCCGCACCATCGGCTTCTTTAAAGTATTCACCCTGGACAAAGTTAAAGTAGTAAAGCAACCCAATCCAAGTGACACCGGCTAACAAATGCCCCCAGCGCAGCAGCATTTCATAACCGGCCGTTGTTGTAACTAATTCCATAGCAATACCTCTGTAGTAATTTGTTATTGATTTATAGCACAACCTTCGATGGGGTAGTGCCTTGAAGATACTGTTTTATACTTAGCAAACCTACCTGCCCTGACCGATCAATAATTAGGCGATCCCTCTCCCTTATTGACTCGTGATCCCGCCCCTTAAAATTCATTTCCCCAACCAGCTAGCCACAGATTTTGCATAGTAGGTCAAAATCGCGTCACTGCCTGCGCGTTTGAAAGCCAGCAAAGCTTCCAGAACAACCGGTTTCTCGTCCAGCCAACCATTCATGGCAGCGGCTTTAATCATAGCATATTCCCCGCTGACCTGATATGCAAAAGTGGGTACGCCATAACTGTCCTTTACCCTGCGGATAATGTCCAGATACGGCATTCCGGGCTTGACCATAACGATATCCGCACCTTCCTGCAAATCGAGCTGGATTTCGCGTAAGGCTTCATCGGAATTGGCGGGATCCATCTGGTAGCTGTATTTATTGCCTCCGCCCAAATTGCCCGATGAACCGACGGCATCCCGGAATGGCCCATAAAAACTGGATGCGTATTTGGCGGAATAAGCAAGGATTCGCACATTGATATGCCCTTTTGCCTCCAAAGCCTGACGAATCGCACCAATACGCCCATCCATCATGTCCGATGGCGCAACAATGTCGGCACCGGCCTCCGCATGGGAAAGTGCTTGCCTGACGAGAACCTCGTTCGTCTCGTCGTTAACGACATAGCCGCTGTCATTGATTAAGCCATCCTGACCGTGCAGGGTAAACGGATCGAGGGCGACATCAGTGATAATGCCCAGGTTCGGAAGCGATTTTTTCAACGCCCTAACACAACGTTGGATCAAACCGTCCGGGTTATACGCTTCAGCGGCATTCTCGGACTTTTTATCGCTACTGACCACAGGAAACAGGGCGATAGCCGGAATGCCGAGATTGCAAACTTCCCGAGCCTCTGCCAATAACCCATCCAAGGAATACCGTTCTATACCGGGCATGGAGGAAATCGGCTCCCGCAGATTTAAGCCCTCAGTAACAAACATGGGATATATTAAATCGTCGGCACTGAGTTGATTTTCGCGCATCAAACGGCGGGAAAAATCATCAAAGCGCATTCTTCGCATACGCGTAGAAGGAAAATTAATGTTACTATAAGACATCTTATGTGTACTCATGGATTACGGAAAATTAGGATTTTTTCTGGCTTTTTCGTCATGTTGAATGAATTATATGATTGAAACGGCATGATTTTGAGAAGTTAATTACATTCCTGGTTATTCACCATTTCAACCGCTGTTCGCCATTGTAAACAACGCAAGCGTATCGGCTCGATTTTAGAGGGTTTTATGAAAACAAAACAATATTTAGGTTTAGTAATCGTATTATTGGGCTTGTTATCTGTAACTGCCATAAAGGCTTCTGACCTACTGCCTCCCCAAATGGCAATCCAGGAGGCATCAGACAAGCTCCAGCAAAAGCTACAGGATAAGGCATTTAGCCAGAATTTTGCCCAAGTCGCGCAATTTGTTGACCAGACCATCTACCCCCATACCGATTTTGACAAAATTTCCGAATTGGTTTTGGGTAAATTGTGGGGCACTGCGAGTAGCGACGAGCAGGCACGCTTTAAGCGTGAATTCCAAACCTTGCTGGTACGGACCTATTCCCGCGCATTTGTCGAGTTTAAGGACTGGACGGTGCGCTTTCTGCCACTGGACATGCCAAATGGCGGCAACAAAGTGGTAGTGAAGACGGAAGTGTTACAACCCGGCCTGCAACCTATCAGCGTCAACTACCGCATGCTACTGGCGAATGGCGAATGGAAAGCCTATGACATCATGATCGAGGGGGTTAGCCTGGTGACCAACTACCGTTCTACGTTCAGCAATGAAGTCAAAACCAAGGGTTCTTTGGACGCGGTGATTGATGGGCTTGCCAAGAGGAACGCGGAGGCATTGGCCGCCAACAATTCTTAAAACTTTTATCTGACACCATCCTTTCCAGTCAGGAAGGATGGTGGACAAGGCAGCAATAACTATAGGTCTTCCACAAAAAATACTCCTGCAAGCCGGTTCACCTTGAACTGTAGCCTGTAACCGCAACAATATAACCGTGACTTCACTGAAAGATTCGATTTACGCCGATCCCCTAGGTGAAATCAACGCCTTCACGTTTGACGAAACCGTCGTCAGCGTTTTCCCCGACATGATCCAACGGTCAGTGCCGGGCTACAACGCAATAATCACCGCAATTGGATTGCTCGCAAAACGCTATGCCCAGCCCAACAGCTTTTGTTATGATCTTGGTTGCTCCCTCGGCGCCGCCACGTTAGCCATGCGCGACCAAATTGAGGCCGAAAATTGCCGCATTATTGCGGTCGACAACTCTCAGTCCATGGTGTCTGGATTCAAGGACAAATTGCAGGGCCTTCCAGTTTCAATCCCCATTGACGTGCAGTTTGCCGACATCAGGGACATAAGCATCGAAAACGCCTCAGTAATCGTCTTGAACTTTACCTTACAATTTGTCCCCATCGAAGACCGCCAGTCTTTCATCCGAAAGGTTTACCAGGGGCTTTTACCTAATGGGATATTGATCCTTTCTGAAAAGCTTAAATCCGCTGATGAAAGGCAAAATACCCTGCAAACCGATATGCACCATTTATTCAAGAAGGCCAAGGGTTATTCCGACCTTGAAATCAGCCAAAAGCGTACCGCACTGGAAAACGTCCTTATCCCCGAAACCTTGAACCAACACCAACAACGGCTGCATAACGCCGGATTCAGCAGCGCCGAAATTTGGTTTCAATACTTTAATTTCGCCTCGATCATTGCCCTTAAGTGATAGACTACCAACCCTTATATCACGCACTTCGATCAGCTAAAGCAGACGTATGGGCAGATCGTTTGCCGCAACAAACCAGCGCAGCATTCGGCCACGCCCGCCACGGCCATTTGGCGACATGGCAACGACTCATAGGGAGCCTGCCGGAATTCTCCACTAGACAACGTATTTTAAATACGGATACCGTCCAAATAGGTTCTGCACATGACCTGGACGACTTGGCTAAGTCAACGCTAGAAGCCCAACTAAAAAGCCTACATCCCTGGCGCAAAGGCCCTTACGGGTTATTCGGCATTCACGTCGATGCCGAATGGCGTTCAGACTGGAAATGGCGGCGCGTCGAACAACATATCTCCCCGCTCAAGCATCGGTTGGTGCTGGATGTCGGTTGCGGCAACGGCTATTACTGCTGGCGTATGCTGGGGGCAGAAGCCAAAATGGTGGTCGGCATCGACCCTATGTTATTGAATGTCATGCAATTCCAATTCATCCGTAAGCTTTACGGGGAAAATCCGCCCATTTTCGTCCTGCCATTGGGCATAGAAGACCTGCCTTATGGGCTGAAGGCGTTTGATACCGTGTTTTCGATGGGTGTGCTTTATCACCGACGCTCGCCCATCGATCATTTGCTGGAACTAAGGGACTGCCTAGTCCCTGGCGGTGAACTGATACTGGAAACCCTGGTTATTGATGGCGAATTAGGCGAAACACTACTGCCCGAAAACCGCTATGCCCAAATGCGGAACACTTGGTTTTTACCCAGCATCCCAACGCTAATGAGCTGGCTAAAGCGTTGCGGATTCAGGAATGTCCGTTTGGTCGATGTCACTACAACCACGCCGGAAGAACAACGAAGTACTGAGTGGATGACGTTCCACTCATTAAAAGACCATCTGGACCCGACTGACCCAACACTGACTTGTGAAGGCCTGCCAGCCCCCCAAAGGGCTATTTTTATTGCACATACATCTCATAATTGAGGACTGGCTATAGCAGTAACAGTTTTACGGCGCATAATGCAAGCTGGCTAACTTTTATTATACCTTGAACCTTATCCCCCTTTCATCTATATTCATGGGACACGATCATCGGGTAGAAACTCATGGCTACAGCGACAACAGAATTTCATTTCAGTGGATTGGCAAGATGCTTGATCCAAGAAGGCCTGCTTACAGAAAAAGATGCTAAAACCCATATTCAGGAAGCCCAAAAGAATAAGGTTTCCTTAATAAGCTATCTTGTCGCCAATAAGCTAGTCGATAGCAAGACTGTCGCTTCAAAGGCTTCGATTGAATTCGGGATACCGTTTTTTGACTTGGATGCCATTGATCCACGTAACCTGCCAACTAACGTCGTCAACGAAAAACTGATCCGCAAATTTAATGCCCTGCCCTTATTGAAACGAGGCAAAACCTTGTTCATCGGTATCTCCGACCCGACCAATGCGCACGGTTTGGATGACATTAAATTCCAGAGCATGTTGAATCTCGAAACCGTTTTAGTCGAAGAAACCAAGCTGCTTAAGCTGATAGACACCGCCCTGGAAGCTGTTGACACATCGATGGCAGACTTGATGGACACCGATCTGGACAACTTAAACGTCCAAGGCGGCGATGAGGATCTGGCCAAAAATGATGTCAATACTGAAATTGACGATGCCCCTATCGTACGCTTCGTCAACAAAATCCTGCTGGATGCCATCAAAAAAGGCGCATCGGACATCCACTTAGAGCCTTATGAAAAAAATTTCCGCATCCGCTTCCGGTCGGATGGTATTTTGCACCAGATTGCTAGCCCTCCCGCCAATATCGCCAACCGCATCACCTCCAGGATAAAGGTCATGTCCAAGATGGACATTGCGGAACGTCGGGTTCCACAAGACGGGCGTATCAAGATGATCTTGTCCAAAACCCGTGCCATCGATTTTCGTGTTAACACGTGCCCTACCCTTTTCGGCGAAAAAGTGGTGTTGCGTATCCTGGATCCTACCAGTGCCCAGCTTGGCATCGAAAAACTGGGGTTTGAAGAAAACCAGCAAAAATTGTTTCTGGAAGCCATACATAAACCGTACGGGATGGTCTTGGTGACCGGGCCGACGGGTAGCGGTAAAACAGTCACCCTTTATACGGGATTGAATATCCTTAACAAGATAGAACGTAACATTTCCACTGCTGAGGATCCCGTCGAAATTACCGTTGAAGGCATTAACCAAGTCAATGTCAATATCAAGTCGGGATTGACCTTTGCTAACGCATTACGGGCATTTTTACGGCAAGACCCTGATATTATCATGGTGGGTGAGATTCGTGACCTGGAAACCGCCGAAATTGCCGTGAAAGCCGCGCAAACCGGTCACTTGGTGCTGTCCACCCTGCATACCAATGATGCGCCACAAACCTTGAACCGGTTGATGCAAATGGGTATTGCGCCGTTTAACATCGTCTCAGCCGTTAATTTAATTATGGCGCAACGTCTGGCCAGACGGTTGTGCGAACATTGCAAAACGCAGATTACCTTACCGGAACATGCCCTTTTATCCATAGGGTTTGTCGAGGAAGAGCTAAAAAACCTCAAGATATACGGCCCCGTAGGTTGCGAACTTTGCACCAATGGCTATAAAGGCCGGGTCGGTATCTACCAAGTGATGACCCTGAGTGAACAAATGCGCTCACTGATCCTCGAAGGGGGTAATGCCATGCAGTTGGCTGAACAAGCAAAATCCGAAGGCATCAATGACTTACGTGCATCCGGTTTAAATAAAGTCCGCATGGGCGTTACCAGCCTAGAAGAAATTGACAGAGTGACCAAGGAATAGCAATGGCAGAACTAACAGAACAAAAAGACTTTCTCTGGGAAGGGAAAGACAAGAACGGAAAGCCTAGCAAAGGGGTATTTCCAGCGAAAAGCGAAGCGGTCGCAAAAGCGGAATTACGAAAACAAGGTTACCGGGTAACCAAAATCAAGGTCAAATCGCAATCCATATTTAAAAAACGACCTAAAGCCATCACCCCTGGCGATATCGCGGTTTTTTCAAGACAGTTGGCGACTATGCTCAAGGCTGGCGTACCTCTTGTACAGTCCTTTGATATTGTTGGCAGAGGCAACGAAAATAAAAACATGCAGGATCTTTTGCTGGGCATTAAAAGCGATATCGAAGGTGGGGACAGATTGGCGGAAGCATTGAAGAGACGGCCTATTTACTTTGACGAACTATTTTGTAACTTGGTCGAGGCGGGCGAACATGCCGGGGTGCTGGAAACCCTGCTGGACAAAATCGCCACCTATAAAGAAAAAACCGAGTCCATGAAGAAAAAAATCAAAAAAGCGCTGACTTACCCCATAGCGGTAGTCGTCGTGGCTTTTATTGTCACCACAATTCTGTTGATTTTTGTGGTGCCTGTGTTTGCAGATCTGTTCAAGAGCTTCGGTGCCGACTTGCCCGCATTCACCCAAATGGTCGTCGCCATATCGGAATGGATGCAGGACTACTGGTGGATTGTCATCGGCATTGTTGTCGGCAGTGTTTACACCTTTGGTTACTTCAAAAAACGATCCAGAAAATTTTGCCATTTCCTGGACAGGGCTTTATTAAAGCTCCCCGTGGTCGGCCTGATCTTGAACAAGTCGGCTATCGCCCGTTTTGCACGGACTTTGTCGACCATGTCCGCAGCCGGTGTGCCGTTGGTCGATGCACTGCAATCGGTTGCCGGCGCTTGCGGCAACATTATTTATTCTGAAGCCGTGTTAAAGATGCGCGAAGAAGTCGCCACCGGCCAGCGTCTGCAATACGCAATGAGCCAAGCCGAACTGTTTCCGCACATGGTGCAACAGATGGTCGCCATCGGCGAGGAATCCGGCTCTATCGATGCCATGCTCGCTAAAGTGGCCGATTTTTATGAAGAAGAAGTCGACAACTTGGTCGATAATCTGAGTAGCTTGATGGAACCCATCATTATGGTGATCTTGGGGACGCTTGTCGGCGGTTTGGTCGTCGCCATGTACCTGCCGATATTCAAAATGGGCGCAGCCGTCGGTTAAACCATTGCTGGCATCAATTTAAAAAACAGCGATCCGCTAACTGACTCGCCATGGAATCATTCGACTATCTCATTAGCTCCCCCATCCTTTTTAGTACGGTCATCGGCCTGGTCGGCCTGTTGGTAGGTAGTTTCCTGAATGTAGTCATCTACCGCCTGCCCGTGATGATGCAGCAAAACTGGCGTAGGGATTGCCAAGAATATTTGGGCGTCGATGCAGACATGGCATCAAACGAACCTTTTAATCTAGTCCTGCCGCTCTCGCGTTGCCCTGCCTGCAACACACCTATCAAACCTTACCAGAACATCCCTGTCATCAGTTATATTTTTTTACGCGGCAAATGCGCCCAGTGCGCACACGCAATCTCATTGCGTTACCCCATCATTGAAGCATTTACCGCGATAACGTCTTTCATGATCGCGTGGCATTTTGGATTTTCACCCCAATCAGGATTTGCCTTGCTGTTAACTTGGTCATTGATTGCTTTGAGTTTTATCGATATTGACCATCACTTATTGCCCGATTCCATCACATTGCCTATACTCTGGCTAGGGCTTTTTTTGAGCGTGTTTGATTTGTTTGCCGATAGCCATTCCAGCATTATCGGGGCGGTTGCGGGTTACTTGGCGTTATGGTGTGTGTTTCACCTGTTTAAACTGTTGACGGGCAAAGAAGGCATGGGCTACGGCGATTTCAAATTGCTTTCTTTATTTGGTGCTTGGTTAGGTTGGCAATCGCTGCCTGCCATTATTTTGCTATCGTCGTTGGTCGGTGCCGTAATGGGCATCGCCATGATTGTATTTTCCCGACATGACCGTAACACGCCTATCCCTTTCGGGCCCTATCTGGCCGCTGCAGGCTGGATCGCCCTAATCTGGGGGGCTGACATCAACCGGCTTTATTTGAAAATGGCAGGTTTGTAATCGGGTGTTCAAAGTAGGCCTTACCGGTGGCATCGGCTGCGGTAAAAGCACGGTCAGCAAATTGTTTACGGAACTGAATGTCCCCGTCATTGATGCTGACGAGATCGCGCACCAACTGGTGGAACCGGGTCAACCCGCCTTATTGGAAATAGGCAACGTCTTTGGCGATAAAGTTTTCAACCCGGATGGCTCTTTGGACAGGAGCCATTTAAGGGACATTATTTTTTCAGACCCTACCAAAAAACAGGCACTTGAAGCAATTTTGCATCCCAGGATATTTATCGATATGCAGGAACGGATTAACCGGCTTGAAAGCCCTTATTGCATTGCGAGCATCCCACTGCTGTTTGAAATACACAGGACCCAATTTGTTGACCGGATACTCGTGGTCGATTGTTTGATTGAACGCCAGATAGCTCGAGTTAAACAGCGGAATGGCTGGCCCGATGCCCGAATCCGGTCCATCATACACAGCCAGGTGAACCGAGAATTTAGGCTAAACCATGCGGATGATGTCATCGATAATTCCGATATACCCTATAGCAAGCTTGCAGAACACGTCAAAAAACTGCACAATCTTTACCTTTCAATTAGCGCATCAGGACAAACACGCTCGTGAAAAATCAAGTCACCTATGAATTTCCACTCAATGAACGAATCCGGGTTTTCATTAGGCTAGAGCAGCTATTTCAAGAATTCAGCCATTTCTCGGCAAGCCCGACTATCGCAGACAAACGCGCCGCTATTGGCGTGTTACTGGATGTGATGTCGATTTTTAGGCGCAATGACCTTAAATCCGAAATTCTAAAGGAATTGGACAGGCACACAAAAGTGCTGGTTAAATATACCGATAGCGATAATATCAATTCCACGCAGTTGGAGTCTATATTGAGTAGAATTAATGAAACCAGCAAAAAGCTCTATGCGACCAGCGGCAAAATTGGTATCGCAATCATGGAAAGCGACCTGTTCCAAAGCATCGCACAACGTAGCTCAATCCCAGGCGGAACCTGTTCTTTTGACTTGCCCGAATTTCACTATTGGTTGGAGCAGGATGAATCAATCCGCGTAAAAGACTTGGAACGCTGGATTAGTCCGTTCAATGAGATACGTACCGCAATTACCCTTATCCTCGATTTTATCCGTAGCAGCAACACACCCAGCGAAGAAATTGCCGAAGCGGGATTTTTCCAAATAGCCTTGGACAAAAACCTAGCTTACCAGCTTATCAAAGTGAGTTTGAACAAGTCACAGCCTTGTTTTGCCGAAATTAGCGGCGGCAAACACCGTTGTTCAATACGATTCATGGTACCGTCTGCCGATGAACAACGGCCTACGCAAAGCCATGACGACATCCCCTTTTCCTTGACACGTTGCTTGTTCTGATGGATGCGTCACGGCAACCATTGTCCTTAAAATGCCCCCAATGCCGGAGGCCTGTATCGTGGACTGAGGAATATCCATTTCGTCCTTTCTGTTGCGAACGATGTAAACTTATTGATTTAGGCGAATGGGCGAATGAGGAAAAAGTTATACCTGGAGCACCCATCCCGACTGAGAACGACGACACAGAAAATTTCTTTTTCCAGTGAACAATACTTTTCCCTGCTTCCCAAAATCTTTCTGCTTTCCGCCCGTATAAATCCAAAACCCGATTCTCTATTGGATTGAGAATAAGCCGACCTTTATCAATTATTTTATGGCTCACTAAACTACCATCCAGTTGATTCCCTCATGACCAACATTAATTCAGAAAAACTTTCCAGCGCTCGATTTACGGAAGCCACTGATGCGTTTGTGGAAGAATTTACCGCTTCGGTTTTGTTCGACAAACGCATGGCGGAGCAGGACATTCAAGGCTCTATTGCCCATGCCACCATGTTATGTTCGATTGACATCCTAACGACGGATGAATGCACAGCAATCATCGATGGGCTGACCCAAATTGCGGCAGAAATAGCCAACGGCGAGTTCGTCTGGTCAATCAAACAAGAAGATGTCCACATGAACATCGAGGCCAGACTCACTGACCTTATCGGCATAGCGGGAAAAAAACTGCACACCGGACGTTCTCGTAACGATCAAGTCGCTACTGACATTCGGCTTTATCTTCGCAGTGAAATCCAGCAAATAGGGATGCAGTTGCGCCGTCTTCAGGCCGCCATCGTAAACTTGGCGGAACAACACGTTGATACCATCATGCCCGGCTTTACGCATTTGCAAGTTGCCCAACCTATCACGTTTGGGCATCATTTGATGGCTTGGTTTGAGATGCTGAGCCGAGACCACGAGCGCCTGCAAGATTGCCTCAAACGCGTCAACGTCATGCCTCTAGGTGCAGCAGCGCTTGCAGGCACGAGCTATCCTATCGACCGGCATTTAACGTCGGAATTACTTGGCTTTAGCCATCCTTCGGCCAACTCGCTCGACTCAGTAAGCGACCGCGATTTCGCGATTGAATTTACGGCAGTTGCCAGCTTAATTATGATGCACTTGTCACGTTTTTCCGAAGAACTCATCCTGTGGAGCAGCGCCCAGTTTGACTTCATCGACATGCCTGATGCCTTTTGCACAGGTTCCTCCATTATGCCGCAAAAGAAAAACCCGGACGTACCCGAACTGGTCCGTGGCAAATCAGGCAGGGTAACAGGCCATTTGATTGCACTCTTAATGCTGATGAAAAGCCAGCCGTTGGCTTATAACAAGGACAACCAGGAAGACAAGGAACCGATATTTGACACGGTGGATACGCTGATCAATTGCTTACGTGCTTATGCCGATATGATCCCGCATATTAAGGCCAAAAAAGACATGATGTACCAATCCGCGAAACAAGGATTTGCGACCGCAACCGATCTTGCCGATTACTTGGTCCGGAAAGGCCTTCCTTTCCGTGATGCCCATGAAATTGTCGGGTTAGCCGTCCGTTTAGGCATCGCCAGCAAACGCGACTTATCGGATTTGACGATAGTTGAGTTTCAGCGTTTCTCACCGTTGATTAGCGATGACGTCTACGACATATTAACGTTGGAAGGTTCAGTGGCTGCACGTAAGCATATTGGCGGTACGGCACCAGAAACGGTAAGAAAAGCAATCGAACATGCAAAGAAAATATTAAAGATCTAAATGGCCAACCCAATTGTTAAGAAAATTTCTTTATTTTATTGAAGCGAAAAACTTCTTCATGCGCTTATCGAACCCTTGACCTTTTTGGTCATGGACGAATCAGGCCCTTTTTTGTATAATGAAAGGGATTACAGAACCTTATTCAATTCCTGTTTACCCTTCACCCAAAATAATTCTGGAGAACCTCAATGCCTATCAAAGTTGCCATTAACGGTTATGGCCGTATTGGTCGTAATATTATCCGCGCACTTTACGAATCAGGTCGCACCAACGAAATTCAAGTGGTAGCCGTCAACGACCTGGGCGATGCTAAAACCAACGCCCACCTGACCCAATACGACACCGTGCATGGCAAGTTCCCATTTGAAGTGGGTGTAGAAGGCGATTGCATCGTTATCAACGGTGATAAAATCAAGGTATTTGCAGAACGCGACCCTTCTAAGTTGCCTTGGGGTGAACTGGGTATCGATGTCGTTCATGAATGTACCGGCTTGTTCACCAGCAAAGCTAAGGCTTCGGCGCATATCGCGGCTGGTGCGAAGAAAGTTATTATTTCTGCCCCAGGCGGCAATGATGTCGACGGCACAATTGTATTCGGCGTTAACCATAACACCCTCAAAGCCTCCGATACCGTTATCTCCAATGCATCCTGTACCACCAACTGTTTGGCTCCTTTGGTAAAGGCCTTGCATGATGTCATTGGTGTCGAGCACGGCCTGATGACCACTATCCACTCGTATACGAATGACCAAGTGTTGACCGATGTATACCACAGTGATTTGCACCGTGCCCGTTCTGCAACGCAATCCATGATACCCACCAAAACCGGCGCTGCCGCTGCGGTAGGCTTGGTGCTACCAGAACTGGCAGGGAAATTGGATGGCTTTGCGATGCGGGTTCCGACGATTAACGTATCGGTTGTGGACTTGGTTTTCCAAGCCTCAAGGGCAACCACCAAAGAAGAAGTAGATCAGGTGCTAAAAGATGCCTCCAACGGTTTCTTGAAAGGTATCCTAGAAATCAACGAAAAACCGCTAGTTTCCATGGACTTCAATCATAATCCGGCATCATCCATTTACGAAGCCAGCCTGACCAAAATATTGAAAGGCAATTTCGTGAAAGTATTATCCTGGTATGATAACGAATGGGGTTTCTCAAACCGTATGCTCGATACAACAGTTGCCCTAGTTAACGCCAAATAATATAACTCATCATTAAATTGACAATCACCTCATGTTAAGACGAACCAAAATTTTAGCGACACTCGGCCCCGCCACAGACAAACCCGGCGTACTCGATGGATTAATCATGGCCGGGGTTGATGTCGTCCGCATGAATTTTTCGCATGGTTCAGCACAAGACCATATCGATCGGGCCAACATGATTCGCGAACTTAGCCAAAAGGCGGGGCGGCGTGTCGGTATTCTTGCCGATTTACAAGGCCCTAAAATCCGTATTGCCCGCTTTAAAGACACCAAAGTGTTTTTGAATGAAGGCCAGGATTTTGCTTTGGATATCAACCTTGATCCTTTGGCTGGTGACAATACACAGGTCGGCATCACGTACGAACCGCTGGCCATGGAAGTCAATCCCGGTAGTAGGCTATTGTTGGATGATGGGCGTATTGTGCTGGATGTGGTGAATGTCGAAAACATGCGCGTCAATTGTAAAGTTGTCGTCGGCGGCGATTTATCTAACAACAAAGGCATCAACCTGTTGGGTGGCGGCCTTTCTGCGGCGGCGTTAACCGAAAAAGACAAGGAGGACATCAAGACTGTCGCCTTGATGAAATGCGATTATGTGGCAATTTCTTTTCCACGGACAGCGGAAGACCTGAACGAAGCCCGTCGTTTATTGCAAGCGGAAGGCTGCTATGCCGGTATCGTTGCCAAAGTTGAACGGGCGGAGGCCATCGTGCCGGACGTGATGGATGAAATCATCCTCGCATCCGATGCCGTGATGGTAGCTCGCGGTGATTTGGGCGTCGAAATCGGCGACGCCAACCTGCCTGCCGTCCAAAAACTGTTGATCAAGCGTACGCGTGAACTTAACCGTGTTGCGATTACCGCGACGCAAATGATGGAATCGATGATCGACAACCCCATCCCAACCCGCGCAGAAGTCTTTGACGTAGCCAATGCTGTATACGACGGCACTGACGCGATCATGCTGTCGGCAGAAACGGCCTCCGGCAAACACCCGATCAAAGCTGTCGAAGCCATGGACAGGATCTGTCTGGAAGCGGAAAAACAACGGATTGTGCGCATTTCTGACCATCGCATGGATAAGGAATTCGAGCGTGATGACGAAGCCATTGCCATGTCTGCCATGTACATGGCGAACCATTCTAAAATCAAGGGCATAGTCGCATTGACCGAATCCGGCTCAACACCGCTATGGATGTCGCGGATCAGTTCTGGCATCCCTATTTTCGCTATGAGCAGCTCGGAAACCACTTTAGGGCGGGTCACTTTATTTCGGGGCGTATTCCCCATCTACCATAAAATCGACGAACGCCACGACCACGCCGAAGTTAACCGCGATGTGGTACGTGAACTACGGAAATGGAATATTGCCAATAACGGCGACAAATTCATCATCACCAAAGGTGATTTGACAGGCGTTAAGGGTGGGACAAATGCGCTTAAGGTAATTGTCGTTGGACAAGGGTTAACACCTTGATTCATCCAACTTATCCTTAAATCAATTGGTTGGTTCGCAATATTCCACACATTAAGCAAAAAACATAGGGGGTCAATCGGCCATATTAACTGACAGGCCCGTGTGGCTTTTCAATCCGGTTTTTTTGCCTTCATAACCGGATGCTTGGTTGGTTAGCCTCAATGTGATTAAGGCAACTGCGGACGAGTCGAAGTTGATCCCTAATTTAGCCAAATGTGGCCTGGGTTTTCCACCCAAGCCCACATTTGGCAATTCTAAGAAACTATCCACGATTTCTTAAGCAACAACCTTAAAAAAACACAAGTTCACTCTGGGCGACTTGATCCTGGAGTTTTTCACTTTTTCCATAAGAACCGACACCTGCCAAGCTAGCAAAGTTGCGTCCCAACCGACACCCGTTCGCCTTTCTGCATTCTCCTTTTCAAACCTCCGCTATCACTAATTTTAACCAGTCCTTACGAGTCTTTTGCTGTCATGGCCTGATTGCGAATAAATGCCGGACCATGCCCTATAGTGCTGCCTATTCTGCCTAGGTATTTGTACGTATATTATTTAAACACCGTTTTTTATTATTGTGTAGCCATTAGTCCACCTTGTACTTTTCCGCTTGGTTTGCCTAAAAGATGCCGGATCGCGGACATTTCGCTGGATTATTTGAGCTTTGTACAATTTTTTCATATGCAGGGAAACTTCTTAACCTATCGGCAATGAGGTATCCAAAATGTCGAAGATAACGCAACAAAACAGGGCAGCAGTGAATGCCGATTTAACTAAGCTCACACCCACAATTGTACTCAATGGGATCGGCCTTATGCTTATGACGCCGTGGATGGTGAGTACGGCTTGGGCAGCATTGCCGGGTGGCAGTTTAGATCCTATGACCATACCCAAATACGCCACACCCTTATACGTCCCTCCGGCAATGCCCAAAATAGTGAACGGTGGCGTACCGGGGGTAAGATTGCCGCTCGTCAAATTAAGCAGCAGGTACTGCCTAGGACACTGCCCAACACAACACTCTGAGCGTATGGTTCTAGCGATTATCCGCAAACATTCCATTCACCTTCTTATACCATCGAGGCAACGGTCAATCGCCCAGTACGGGTGAAATGGTCCAACGACCTCAAAGATAGCAATGGAAATTTCTTACCCCATTTGTTACCCGTAGACCAAACCGTTCACTGGGCGAATCCGTCCGGCGGTCCAGGCGGGCAAGACAGCATGAGCTCAGATCCAACTCCGTATCAAGGCCCAGTACCTTTAGTTACCCATCTCCACGGCTCACATGTAGTCCCGGCAGTGATGGTTATCCAGAATCATGGACATTGCCAGCGGCATCGAACATCCCCGCCCATTACGCTACCCGAGGAACGCACTGGGCTCAAATTGCCGGCGCGGCGAATGAGGCCAGTGCAGCGACTTACCAATATTCCAACGATCAACGCGCCACCCAGATGTGGTTCCATGACCACACCCTGGGCATGACCCGCAGCAACGTATATACAAGTTTGGCGGGAAATTATATGCTGTGTGGTGGAATGACAGATCTTCCGAGTTTACTGTTGCCACAAGGAAAATACGAGATCCCTTTACTGATACATGACCGCGCTTTCAATAGCGACGGCAGCTTGTTCTATCCGGGAGACAGGGCTTTCTTCGAGGGAGTGGCTAAGAAGGATCTTAAAATACCTTTTATCCCAAGCCATACGGCAACCGGAGGCAACAGCGATGTTTCGCCTATCTGGAATCCGGAATTTTTTTCTAATGTGATCTTGGTAAACGGCAACAGTTGGCCGAGTCTAGACATTGAAAAACGCCGCTACCGTTTCCGCATTCTCAATGCTTCCGATTCACGCTTCATGATCCTAAAAATCGCCAGCGATGCTATTGCCCGACCTGCAACTGCAGCAGTACCGTTCTGGGTGGTTGGTGGAGACGGAGGGTTCCAAACTAAACCGAAACAAGTAGACTCGCTACTGATTGCTCCAGCCGAAAGGCTCGATGTGGTCGTTGATTTTACCCATGTCCCTAATGGCAGTCCGCTTTACCTGATTAACGAAGGGCCAGACGAGCCTTATGGTGGCGGCGTAGGCGGCGCGGATTATGAATACTCCGACCCATACACGACTGGGCAGGTGATGCAACTTAATGTCGTACCCAAGACGTCGGTGGATAGTTCAGTTCCGCCGCATCTAATACCGGCCTTATTGCCAACCCAAAACTTGGGTAATCCCAGAAATGTACGCAAAGTTTCTGTCAATGAAATGGAGTCCGGGACTGTTTTTGCGAACTACAACACCGATACCAACGGAAACTTAAAGGATATTATCGAAAGTGTCACGGGCGTACCGTTCGGGCCCACTATTTCGATGCTTGGTACATTGGATAGTTTTGGGGCGCCTGCACCTTTCCCTTGGATGGACCCCATTACTGAAAATCCCGGCAACGGTACAACTGAGATATGGGAAATCTACAATTTCACCGAAGATGCACACCCTATCCACATGCACCTGGTGGAATTCCAAGTAGTGAACCGTGAGCCATTGCTGAGTGACACCATCGCCCCTTTGCTCCCAGCAACACCACAGGGTCTAGTCCGTGGACCAGAAGCATGGGAACTCGGATCGAAAGACACTTTAATTGCCTATCCAGGCGAAGTGACTCGGGTAAAAGCCCGGTTCGACCGGCCCGGCCTGTATGTCTGGCACTGCCACATCTTATCGCACGAGGATAACGACATGATGAGGCCGATGTGCGTCGGCAACCAAGCTGACTGCCCAGTACCGCTGGCAAGCCATTAAAACAACGACTTTAAAAGCCCGGATAAAACGATGTGGTATCCGGGCTTCTAATTATCCATCATCAAAGGGATTATTGAGGCTGGACACTTTGATGATGTAATGTTCGTTTTTTACAAAAATAGCTTAAAGTTTTAGGAGTGGCGATTAAACGCCACCGTTAGCTATGCCTTAATGCCTGCAAGAGAAACGATAGCGGTCGGTCACGATTAATAATTAGCTAATAATGCGGTGTTGTTTTGTTCAAAATTTGTATGTCTGTTATTGAGTGAACGCTTCAATCAATTGTGGCAAAACTGTTCCAGCCTGTCCATGCAAATTATAATGCGCCACTTTATCCAAATCGGTTTTCTCAGGGTTGACTTGAATGACGGTTGCGCCGGAATGCGCTGCTTCTATGGGGAGTTGTGCCGCTGGCCATACGACAGCGGACGTACCTATCGAAAAAACACGTCACAGTTCCTCACCGCGAGTTGGGCATTTTCCCACGCTGCTTTAGGCAGCGACTCCCCAAACCAGACTACACCAGGACGGATGTAACCATTGCAATGCTGACATCTTGGCGGTTCCGAGCGTCGCCCGTCAATTGGCTCATCCGGCATTGTCTCAGGAAAAATGTACGCCCTGGCACAAGCAAAGCAGCGTGGTTGATGTAAACTCCCATGTAAATGGATAACATCGTTTATCCCTGAGCGCTCATGAAGGTCGTCAACATTCTGGGTGATGAGGGAAAAATGATCTGCTTGATTAGAAAGCTCGGCTATCGCCCAGTGTGCCGGGTTAGGTTGGGCTTGCAGCACCTTCATACGCCG
This sequence comes from Methyloglobulus morosus KoM1, assembly GCF_000496735.2. Taxonomy (GTDB): domain Bacteria; phylum Pseudomonadota; class Gammaproteobacteria; order Methylococcales; family Methylomonadaceae; genus Methyloglobulus; species Methyloglobulus morosus. Next base: position 58,315 of record NZ_AYLO01000044.1, on the reverse strand, counting down.
CCATTCATACCAACCCCAGACTAACGCCTTATCGGTGCGAAAACCTTCAGGACTGGCCAGCAAGGTCGCATCAAAATTCTCCCATAAGCCCACCTGTGCATCCCGGAATGTGGGAATACCACTTTCTGCCGAAACACCAGCACCTGTAAACACGACAATGCTACGGGCATTCTTTACTTTAACAATCAGCTCTTCTGCAAACATTGTTGGTATCCTATCAATTGAAATCTAAAAACCCTAGAGCAGAAGCCATGAATCGCGCAGCTTTTCGCGACCTGCCTTTAAATGCAAAACCTAAAAGGTAGCAGGGACGACCCTACATGGTCGTTTTTACATTATGGCAATAGCCACTGCACTCAAATTATCCTCAGCACCTTGCGCCATCACTGCATCGAAAATCCGTTGGACATTGGCGGCAAGGCCGTTGCCGCTAAGGCAAACAGCCAAGGCATCATCGGACAGGTGAGATGTCACTCCGTCGCTGACCAGCAGCAATGTCTCGCCCGGCAATAATTGCAATCGTTGCAAGCCGATAAACGGCTCTTCGGCTTCCGGTGAATAGATGAACAAATTGTCTAACGCTTGTCCCATGCGGGTTTTGGCAACGGCATCTAATTGGATTTGGGAATGGCTACCGGAACGGCTTAGGCAATAGGCCAGGGTATGGTCATCGGTCAGTCGGCGCAAACCTTGCGGCTTGTAATGATAACCACGCGAATCACCCACATGCCATAAGCCTATCTGGCCATCGGCAGCAATCTCAGCAGTAACCAACGTGGAACCGGCATTTTGTAACGCACGTTGGCTTTGGCAGGATTTAACCAAGCGGTGGTGTAACGGGAACAAGCGTTGCCGTGGCAATAAATCAGGCTGGGCTGTATCTAACACCATTAACTCCTGCAACAAAATACGGCTGGCTGTTGCCGCACTGGGCAAACCGCCAACCCCATCCGCTACCGCAAAGCGCAGTGGCGCATCCAGGTTAAACTGGCCTTCCCAAAACCCGGCTTTTTGCTGCACGATTCCAGGCAAGAATATGGCATCCTGGTTTTGGCGATGGTGTTTGCCGGTGTGGGTGAAGGCGGCATAGTTAATCAAGTTGCGTTTTCAATTATCATGATAGGTAAAAATAGAAGAAAGTATATGATTCAAGTTATTCCTAGTTCCTCGAAATAAAGGCACCTATGGCTTTAGTTTATCGATAAAGTAATCATCAAAATATAATATTTTATCTTTTTGATCATCTGATAATTTTAAGCAATCAACTTTTTTGATTAAAAAATTTAACATTTCAGTACCACGGCAAAATATCTCATTTTTTGACCAGTTTAGATTTTTACTAATATCAATTTCATTGTATGATCCAACACTAAACCTTTCTTTCTTAATTTGCCAACTTTTATTGCCTAGGGATGAGTTTTTTCCATCTTTTAATATAGTTAAATTTCCTAATGTATTTAATAATACTTTAGATAACTGATCTTTATAATTTTGATCTGCTTGGATAATTAGTGGATCAACAATACCACGCCAATTTAAACTCCATTCTTGAGGTATAATATGTTCAATTGTTGTAGAATCATAATCGTCTAATTTAACATTGTCATTAATTTCTAGGTATTTTAATTTCAAATAATTTTCGTATTCAAATAAAAAATATTTCAGATATACCCATCTATGAAAGCCTTTGTTTCCTCTTTCATAAGTATACATATTTTGTATTGCAATAATAAAGCTATCTGAAGAAATAGGCGTATCAACATATTTATTTATATCTGCAAAGAGTTTTTCTTTTTTATCATTGTTTTTTTCATATAAATCTCTCGCCCAATTTGAAAACACTCTTTCATCTAATATGTTTATTCCTGGCAATTTATTTTTAAATAAAATTTTTTCAACCTTTTCAAAAATACTTTTATGTTCAATTTCATCATCTTTCAACAAAGACAATAAAAATATCTTTATTTCTTTTGTGCTATTTAAAATGAGAATTTTTTTTATTGAATTTTCTTCGGTGTTGTTAACTTTAAACCAATTCGGCGCAGCCACGGCTAAATCTAAAATATAATCATTAATCTTATTATAGGATACTTCTTCTTCACCATATTCTGAGGCTTTGTTGCAAAACATCTGAAAAACTTTTTCTTCTGCTTTTTTTTCAGAAAAAACATATTCTTCTGGCTTTCTGTATAGTGATAGATGCGCTGATAAAAACTCATCCTCATCCAAAACTTTATCCTTATTTTCAGCTAAACTACTATAAATAATACCCCATGACTTATTGATGTTATCCCTTAATTTCTTTTTATCTTCTATTGGGGAATCTAATTTTTCTCCCAAATAAATTAACCTATTTTTGAGTTTCTCAAGAACTGTAAGAGGTTTGCCTCTGTTATTCATTGTTTCAAATACAACTTGAACATCAAGATCTTTTTCTATGTTTCTTATATCAAAAAGCAAGGCTTCTGTAATCTTTCTAAATAAAATTTCACGATTGATCTTGTTTGTACTACTAAATTTTTCTCTAAAAAATGATTTTGAAAACCATAAGTTATTTGTATATAAATTTTCTTTATTATCTAATATTACATTATTATCATTAAATATTTTGTTATGGAGATATTCTCGATTTTTTGAAGTTATTTCATAATCAATTTTATATGCCTTGCTTTCACCAGATTTATTTTTTCTGTACAAATAATCTCTTATTAATTGTTCTTTTGAGCTTTCTTGATAACCTTCATCATCCATTGTTATTAACTCATATAAAGCAATATAAACCGTAGTTAGTCTTTGCTGACCATCGACAATGTTAAAAAAGCCTGATCCAGTAATCCAGAATTCGTTTTCGGGGGTATTAATTTTTTCTAAAAAAATAGCTCCGGCGTAATGATGTTTAAAAACACCGTTTTCTTCTTGTATTTCATTTAAATCCTCCCAAAGTTCCGATAACTGTTTTTCAGACCATGCATACCCTCTTTGATAATCAGGTATCTTAAAAAATCTATTAGAGAATAATTCCGTTAAATTTTGTGCTTGCATTTTTTAACCTTAGGTTCAAATTAAATAAAAGTATATTTTGTTTGTTACCAGATACAACTTTTTTTAGTTCGTTGGGGTGAACATGTGAACCCCAATAACACTAATCAATCGCCCAACCTCCTGCAATCAACGCGTCGATAGTGGCGAAAAAATATTCAGCACCAGCCTTCTTGTCTTTAATCAACCATTTTTCGTCTAACAAATCCACTGAACGCATCGTCCCAAAGCTGCCATTGTTGTTTTTCATGTGAAGGCAACCCTCTTCCGAAATAGGCCGGCAATCCTGAAAAGCCTTGCGGGTTGCTTCCTTGAGGCCATCTGACCACGTATTACTCATGTTTGTCTCCCATCGGTTCAAGAATGCTCGTGTCTTGTTTCGTTAAAGGATAGTACAAGTTTCCATCCTACCAATTTAACGTTTGCTATCAATCTCCTCACAATAGCCTTCTCCGGCGGGAGAGGGTGATCAATGAAGCTGTATCGGTTATACCGTTATCAGGTAAACCCAATCGCCTTTTTATGCGGTGTTTTCAGGGCGCATTCGGCTTGCAAGGCGGCTATCAGTGCGTTGGCATCGCCAATCGGACGGAAACGGTGTTGCCGTTCCAGTGCTGCAAAGTCACCGGGTGTCAGGCCATCGAGCTTTTGCAAGGCGGATTGTAAGCTGGCATCCGGTATCTTTAACCCTAACGCCAAACAATAGCTGTTCAACAATTTCCAGGCTTGTTGGGGTTTGAGGGCATCGAACTTCACTTTCAGGTCAAAGCGACGTAATGAAGCAGGGTCTAAGCCATCCATCCGGTTTGTTGAAGCAATAAAAACACCGTTGTAAGTTTCCATGCAGGTCAGCATTTCGTTGACGGCAGTGATCTCCCAGGAATGTCGGCTGTTGCTGCGATTCTGTAGAAAGCTATCGACTTCATCAATCAGCAACACAGCCTTGTCTTCTTCGGCTTCCTTGAAGATACGGACAATGTTCCGTGCCGCCCACCCACATGCTCAACAGGTCAGCACCGCGTTTGACATGCAGCGGCTTTTCAAGTTGTTTCGCCAACCAGTGTGAATAAGCGGTTTTGCCCGTTCCTGGCATTCCGAACAAGCACAATCGCGCATTGCCATTGCGCTTAATCCCGTCCACAATTTGGCTAAGATCGGAATCGCAATTGATGAGGGCAGGATCGTAATACGCAGGCAAGCACATGGCGTTATCACTATTAAGCCCTGGGTGACCTTGAGCAATCAGGGTTTTATCCATTATTTGCTGTAAGGCGGTTGACAAGCGTTCGACCGAAAACTGATCTTTTAACGAACCGATGACTTGCGCGGCACGGGTGACCACGGCAGGCGCAAGGTCTTCACAAGCTGCCAGATGTTTTATCTCTTTGTCGGTCAGGATATTGCCGCAATTTTCCAGAATAATGCGCTCACGCTGAGCTTTAGGTGGTATTGGCAGTTCAATAACCCAATCAAAGCGGCGGATAAACGCCGGATCGACGCTATCGATGCTGTTGCCCAGCCAGAAGGTGGGTGCAGGATTTTCTTCCAGCAAGCGGTTCATCCAGGCTTTGCGGGTTTGCGCGGTGCTTTTCCTACCGAACAATCCGTTGCCGTCATTAAACACATCTTCCACTTCGTCAAACAGCATTACAGTCGGCGAGTTTTGGAAAAATGCCTGGGCGGTGCGGAAGGCGCGTAATCGTTGTGCGCCTTCAACCGGGTCGCCGTCCTCATCTTCACTGGCAATCTCATACAAAGGGCAAGCCAGTTGCTGCGCCAACACCCTAGCCAATTGGGTTTTGCCCGTACCCGGAGTGCCGTACAGGAATATATTTACGCCTTTCTTTTTGGTTCGCAATACCTGTTGTAGGTAGGGTTGCAGGAAATCCAGGGTATCCTTGAGATGGGGATAGTCAGCCAAGCCCAGGTGCGGCAATGGGCTTTCGATTACCATATCTCGTAACCAATCAATCGGACAGCCGTTTTCCGATATTATTTTGCAGGCAAACCCAGAAGAGAGCAAGTCCAGCATGTCTTTCAAGTCATCATGCCTACGCCTGTCCATAATCACCAAAGCTGTTTGCGACAAGGTAGAATGCATGGATAACGCTGCACGGATTTCTGATTCTGGATAGCCCAGCAGCACCGACAGTACATGGTAAACGTCGAGCGGATTGAGTTCCCGACCCAACCAGCCAGCGGCTTCATTCAGCAAGCGGTCGGTGTGTATCATTACTGCAAATGCCAGGATAGCGCATTCTATCTCTGTAAGCCCTACTTGCCTTGCCAGCAAGCGGATGTTCCCCGCCAAAGGTTGTGGCAGGCTAATTTTGGCAGCACTTTGTTCGACTTCCTTATGGCAGCGTTTCAATTGACGGAGCGCCTGCTTGGGATCGAACAGCGGTTCAGGTTTATTTTTGGGAAAATCAGGGTCTCCATGATTGAGCGCACATTCGAGCATCCGGTCGATTTCATAATCGTCCTCCTCTTCATCGAAACCAACCTGCAAAGCAAACAACCTGGCAATTTCATCATTATAGAAGTCACTCTTACGGATAAATTGACGGTGGCATTCCAACGGTATCAAAAGGCGCAATATCCATAAGCGCACGATGGGATCAATTTTGTCTTGGTTATCCAATCCAGCGTTTAATTCTTTATCAGGGGACAGTTCTTGGGGCATTCCTAAGCAGTGGCTGGCGTTAGTTTCGTTTTGTTGATTTTGGCTGGTCGGTGAATTGAGGTTGGTATCTGTAGCGACTCGTTCAAGTAAGTTGTTACAAAGCGTCAGGGCATAGGAATAAAATTTCATGAATGATTAACTCTCCATTGGATTTTTGATTAAGGGAAATGGGGTGCGGACATGTACAACCCAAACAGCCACGCTTCAAACTGGCTTTGTCCCGGTGTAACCTTTCCAATTTTGAAAATATTTTCTGTCCAAGCTAACCGCATAGAGAAAATCAAAAGTAATCAGTAACTTAAAGTATTATAAAGCGTTAGCCTGCTTATTGATGGCTTTAGGCAATGTGCGGGTGTAAGGCATTTATCAGGCTATTTCTCTGTTCACCCCAACCCGTATTATAGTGATGAATATTCAAAAAATTTGTATCCGTCTGTTTTTGTATCTTTGCCCTATCCGGCTGTGCAACCTTTAAAACATTGGACACTGACCTTCCTTTGAATCAGCGGATGTTTGTTTATAGTGGGACTAGGCTGGATTGGTCAGCATTGACAAAAAATCATGCGGCCCTCAAAAAAATTAAAGTAACACCGCCCCGTTATCCGCTGGTTGATCTCCCCCTAAGTTTCGCTTTGGATACGATTTTTTCCCGTTAGCGGTTTTTGCTGAAATTTTTCATTAACGGCATTAAGGACAAACCATAAACGGCTTAATTCACCGGCGCATAAGCAATCCAAAAATGAAGTTCCGACTTGGCTGCTTTAGATAATTATCGATGGCTTTTTTGATGAGGATACTCAAAAAACGGATGGTTTTAGCAAACCGTCACTCACTAGTCGCTGTTCAATGCAAACGCTTGAGATACCCATGTGATTACGAGGATTGCGTTGAAACACGAAACTACGGAAATGAGTTTCCCTTTAAAGCTTAAATGGACTAGTAGTCAGTCATTATAAAACAAAGCGATAGGATATATTTTTAAACCACTATGTTATAGCATAGGTCAAACGACTCCCGAGGTTTGCCCATGCCCGCCATTAAATATAAAGTGACTCTGTCTGACGACGAAATTCAGAACTTGGAAAGGCTAATACGCAAAGGGAAAAGCGCATCGCGAAGCCATACGCGGGCGCGCATTTTGTTAAAGGCCGCAGCCGGTTTCCAAGACTAAGCCATCATTGAAGCCTTGGCTGTTTCCCCGTCAATGGTCTACAAAACACGCCAGAGGTGTGTCGAGGAAGGGCCGGAGGCCGCACTGAAAGACCGCCCACGCCCCGGAAAGGCGCCAAAGCTGACGGAGAAGCAAGCCGCCCATCTGATTGCCGTGGCTTGTAGTGATGCGCCGGAAGGGCATGATCACTGGACATTACGGCTGTTAGCCGACAAAGTCGTGGAGCTGTCCTATTCCGACAGTTGTAGTTATGAAACCATCCGTCAGCTTTTAAAAAAACACCCTAAAACCCTGGCAGAAGCAGGAATGGTGCATTCCAGGGGTAAGTTCTGATTTTGTGGCCGCCATGGAGGACGTCCTGGATCTTTACGAAGAACCTTATGACCCCAAACGCCCGATGGTTTGTTTTGACGAAAGCCCCAAGCAACTTATCGCTGAAGCACGCGAGCCCATACCTGCTGAACCGGGGATACCTGCACGCTATGACACCGAATATGAACGCATGGGCGTTTGCGATTTAATGATGATCTGTGAACCGAAACGCGGCTTTCGCCAAGTGGACATCACTGATCGACGCACCAAGATTGAATTTGCCCACTGCATGAAACATATCGCAGACCTTTATCCTGATGCGATGGTCATTCGTGTGGTACTGGATAATCTTAATACGCATAAAATCGCTTCTTTATATGAAGCATTTCCGGCCGAACAGGCACGGGAATTGGCGCGAAGGTTGGAATTCCACTACACCCCAAAACATGGGAGTTGGCTGAATATCGCCGAAATCGAACTGGCTGTCTTGTCCAATATGTGCCTGTCGAAGCGAATCCCAGACAAAGAAACTCTGCGTCGTGAGGTTGAGGCAAATGTGCAGGAACGTAATTTAAAGGCCACACCGGTCAATTGGCGCTTCACCAATCAGGACGCTCGACGCAAACTGGCTCGACTCTATCCTGCGGTTTCAACATGACTGACTACTAGGTCAATCGATGCCATGTCCATCGAGATAGCTTTTTCGTTTAATGATATGAAATCAAGAATGCATCGGCATAAATATCCGCAATTGCAGCACCTTTGATAAAAGTGCGTTTTTTCATCAGGTTGACCATTTCTGGATGACCGCATAAAAAGACACGCCAGCTTTTGAGATCGGGAATTTGTGAAAACACAATGTCATTGACTCGACCAGCGGCAAAACCTTCAGGCACTTCGCTGCCCGATAAGCATGGGGTGTAATGGAAATTGGGCTTCTGTTGGGCTAACTGACGCATTTCGTCAATCCGGTACAAATCTTCCAGTTCACGGCTACCATGAAACAGATGGATGGGCCCTGAATGACCATTCGCCAAGGCATCGTTCAATATGCCTGCCAGCGGCGCCAAGCCAGTTCCAGTGCCAACGAGCAGTATTCCTTGCTCACGGCGCTCAGGGATGTAGAAGCAGTGTCCTCGTGGCTCCGAGACGGCAATGGAATCGCCGACATTGACTTCATCATGCAGCCATGTGCTGAACACACCGTCAGGCAAGCGACGAATATGGAATTCCAGCGTATTGGATACTTCCGGGATATTGGCGATGGAATAACTGCGCGTCAGGCCATCACTGCGTTGCAGGTTGACAAACTGCCCGGCATTGAATTCAAAGGCATCCTCAAATGCCATGACTAACAGGATCGTATTCCTGTTTAGCAACTTGTTAGTAATGACTGTCCCCATCCGGTAAAACTCCGACTGGTCGGGAAGCCTTATCTGCATGTCCTGTTCTGGATAACACTGGCAGGCAAGGAAATAATTCTGTTTTGTCAGGGTATTTTTCAACCCTGACTGAGCAAGCCCCGGAGGGGCGACATCACTTCGCACTAGGCAACTATGGCAGGTGCCTTTTTTGCAGGCGTAGGAAAGGTTAACATTTTCCCGTAATAAAGTATCGAGGACGGTCTCGCCAGCCTCGCACTTGTAACGGTTTTGGTCGATAGTTAAAGTAGTAGACATAGATTGCACCAGCAAGCCGCAAGGAGGGCTACGTGACCACCCTTACGGTTCACGGGGGTGTTAGCTATTTGCCCAACACATCATCACGGGCGCTTTCGGCAATGGCTGCGGCCTCGGCGATCAAATCCCCCGGTACATTCAATTCAACCAAGGTATCACCCAAATGTTTCATGACGGCATTGAAATGGTCTTCGTTTAAGCCCATAGTGACCAGTTTGGCATGGGCATTCCGCATGTCTTGTCCGGTATAGTTGTTGGGCCCACCGAACGCCATTGTAAAGAACGCCTTTTGCTTGGCGATTTGTGTGTCCATGTCGGTGTTGCCAAAAAAACGGTATACCGTGCTGTCATCCAGCACTTTGCGGTAAAAAAGTTCAACAGCAGCATTGACTGCCGGTTCACCGCCGATTCGTTCGTAAAGTGTTGTGCTCATGTGTAATCTCCCGATATATAAGTGAATTATTTAGTGCTAAAACACGCAATGACCCTACCGCAACCGAATGCTGTAGATCATGGCAGTATAATATCGAATAACTATTATTAATACAATAATAATATGTCATAAGCTGTGAATTTGGTAATATTTCACAGACTTTGACATGCTTTTACTGATACGCTCGCAATGCGACATCAATAGGAAACGACATGGCTGACCCAATCGGCTTGCGCCAACGCCAATTATTAGAACTGCTGCTAGAGCATAAAAAAGGGCTGTGCATTGATGAACTTGCCAAGTCATTGCATATATCTCGCAATGCGGTTCAGCAGCACATTTCCGTATTGGAACTGGAAGGCTATCTTCAGGCGGGCGTGCTGCACAAAACAGGCGGTCGTCCTGTGCGGCGTTACGTCCTGACCGAAGCCGGCATCAACAGCTTCCCTAAGCAATATGCCTGGTTTTCCCAACTTATGCTTTCTGACCTAAAAACCGAAATAGGTGCAGAAGCTTTTCAGCGTTATATGTCTAAGCTGGGCGAAAGCCTCTCGCAAAGTTATTTATACCGTTTTACGGGAAAATCGCCGGACGAGCGCAAGTTGGAGTTGTTAAAAATTATGGACGAATTGGGTTTTAAAACTCACAACAAGGTTGATCCTGGAAGTCCTGAACAGAATACGATCAAAGCATACAACTGTATTTTTCATGATTTAGCACAAAAGCATACTGAGATTTGTAAATTTGATATTGCCTTTATGACGGCCTTATTGGAAAAAGACATTGAGCTTTCGGAATGTATGGCAAAGGGTAGTGGCGCATGTTGCTTTAATATCATTAACAAATGACCTACCAATGGCTTATCGACACATAGGCAAGCAGTTGGGGTGAGAAAACGCAATTACATCTATACTTAAATTTTCGATGCCACCGAACAAGCCGTTATCAGTTGCGCCATAGATTTCCCTGCATACGGCCAACATCGCACCAGTAACAAGTTGCGCAGTGTGGTATCTTTATTCTGGGGACTGGCATGTGTTCTATATTAGCTCAGGCACAACTTAAAAACATCAAAGGCCGGTTAAGCGCACTTAAGGCTCAGGAGTTCTATCAAATCACCTTCCGTGGGCGGCTTTACGGATATTTGGAAACCTTACAGAAAAACCAAGACAAATGGCTTGTTTATTTAATGAAAGGACTCATCAAGGCAAGGACTGTAATGGTCGAACGCTAATGGAAACCTTGCTCAGTGGGGAATTGATTTGGGATGAAAAAAAACTGAACCAAACCTAAACTGACAGACACCCTGAAAATTCGGTAACTGTCAGGTCGGGTTTGAGCCAATACACGAGAGACCTCACCATGGCTATCGACAGCGACATAGCCGCGCTTGTCGTCACGAACCAAAGCATATCCCCCATCATATAAGGCTTGCTCAAAGGCTTTTCGGCTATCGAAGATGAACCAGCATTCTTGAAGCTGAATTATTATTTTTTCGGGATGCTTGTCGGTTCTTAACGACTTGTTCCATTCTTCCCTCGTAAAATTAAATGGATTTTTCTGATTTTTATCGATAAAGCCTTTTGGCAATTGCCAATGATGTTCAAGATAGGGCACTTTGGAAAAAGAGGATAGAAAAAGGGGCAAAGCCTTAATTCTTACCGAACTCCTTTTTAATACCCATCATTTCACGCCTTCAAGAAATGACTGTACAAATCTTCCTTGTTATATGTATAATAATCTTTTAGCTTAGTGGACTTGCCCAGGCAGTCCTGTTGTTGAAAAAAGCAGGATAAAACGGTTGCGAGTCTCCGCTACCAATAATAAGAAAGCCCCACTTTGGGGTTTTTTATTTTGGGGCTTCGGAACGGGAAGCGGATGGGCAGGTTTCACTTGCAAGTAACATCTTGCAGGTATGATTAGGGAAGAGCCGTTGGCTCTTTTTTTATGTGTGAAGATTTATGAGGAACGAATGAAGCGGGCGCCTGAGCATTTGCTCACACTGATCGAACCTATTGTGGAAGGGCTGGGCTATGAGTGCTGGGGCATTGAATATCACCCGCACCCCAGAAACGGCTTACTCAGGGTTTATATCGACAGTTCCAATGGCATACTGGTGGATGATTGTTCCAAAGTCAGCCACCAAATCAGCGGCGTGTTGGATGTGGAAGACCCGATCCAGGGCAATTACCAATTGGAAGTGTCTTCGCCCGGTGTGGACAGGCCGTTTTTTAACCTCCACCAGTTCGAACAATTTATCGGCAGCACCGTCTTGGTGAACCTGTACCAAGCCATCGGCGAACGAAAAAAAATAACCGGTGTTATTGAAAAGGTTGTAGACGAGATAATTACCCTGCGTGAAGCAGACCAGATTTTTGAAGTGCCTTTCGCAGCGATGAGCAAAGCGCGTTTGGTGCCTGACTATTTAATTGAGAAAGGAGGACGCAATGGCAAATAAAGAAATTCTATTGGTGGCCGAGGTATTTTCTAACGAAAAAGACATCGATAAAGAAATTGTCTTTGAAGCGATTGAATCAGCCTTGGAAGCAGCCACCATCAAGCGCCATAGCAACCAAATAAAAGTTCGCGTCATTATCGATAGAAAAACCGGGGATTACGTCACCTATCGCCAATGGGATGTCGTCGATGCCAACCCAGAAATAGACGGCGACGTGGAATTCCCCGCCTCGCAAATCCTATTAGAAGCCGCCCAAATGGAAGATCCAAACATCATGGTCGGCGATGTCATCCAGGAAGAAATCGAATCCGTCGATTTTGGCCGGATTGCCGCACAAACGGCTAAACAGGTCATTATCCACAAGGTGCGCGAAGCCGAACGCAGAAAAATAGTTGAAGCCTATCAAAGCCGGGTTGGCGAACTCATTACGGGCATCGTAAAACGCATAGAGAAAGGCAATGTCTATCTGGACTTGGGCGGCCATGTCGAGGCCTTTATAGCGAAAGAAGACATGATCCCGCGTGAAGCCATCCGCAATGGCGACCGAATTCGCGGCTATCTTAAAGAAGTCCGTTCGGAGGCTCGTGGCCCACAGCTTTTCATCAGCCGCACCGCACCAGAGTTGTTGATCGCACTGTTCCGCCTGGAAGTGCCGGAGGTCAATGAAGGCATGATTTCCATTATGGGGGCGGCCCGTGATCCTGGTTCCCGCGCCAAAATAGCGGTTAAAGGCAATGACCCCAGACTCGACCCTGTGGGTGCTTGCGTAGGGATGCGCGGCTCAAGAGTCCAATCCGTCACCAACGAACTGGCGGGTGAACGTATCGATATTATTCTCTGGAATCCGAGTGAAGCGCAGTTTGTCATCAATGCGATGGCACCTGCCGAAATCCAGTCCATTGTTGTGGACGAAGACAAGCACAGCATGGATCTGGCGGTAAGTTCGGAAAACCTGTCCCAAGCTATTGGACGGGGCGGCCAAAACGTACGCTTGGCGACCCAACTGACAGGCTGGGAACTCAATGTCCTGGATGCCACCAAGGCAGAAGAAAAAAGCGAAGCCGAGGGCGCTAAAATCAAGCAATTATTCGTTGAACAACTGGATGTCGATGACGATATTGCCATGATCTTGGTCGATGAAGGCTTCAATACCGTCGAAGAAATTGCCTACGTCCCGCTCAGCGAAATGCTGGCAATCGAAGGGTTCGACGAAGCCCTGGTCAACGAATTGCGTAGCCGCGCCAAAGATGCCCTGCTTATCAAGGCCATCGCCGCCGAAGAAACCATTGAATCAGCAGAGCCTGCGGATGATTTGCTGTCCATGGAAGGCATGGATAAAGACTTGGCCCATGAAATGGCAAGCCTAGGCATTTTAACTATGGAAGACTTGGCGGAACAGTCTGTTGACGACTTATTGGGTTTGACGGACATGACTGAAGACCGTGCCGGACGACTAATTATGAAAGCCCGCGAACCGTGGTTTGCTGAAACATCAGGCGAATAAAAGGAGCGAATTATGAGCGACAAAACAGTGCGTGAATTAGCCGAGGTAGTAAAAATACCTTTGGAACGGCTAATAGTACAGCTTAAAGAAGCAGGGCTTACGCTCAGCGAACCTGATGATGTCATTAGCGACGACGATCAAATGAAATTGCTGGCGCATCTGCGTAATCGGCACGGAAAACCGACAGCAGAAATTGAAAGCGCCCCTAGGCGGGTAACGCTTGAACGCCGAAAAATCATTGAAATCAAACAACCAAATGCACCTGGAAGCACACAAAAAACCATCAGCGTAGAAGTTCGTAAAAAGAAAACCTATATCAACCCTAAAGAATTGAAGGCATCCGAGCCCGAAAAGCTTGAAGTGGTCGAGGAAGTTATCCAGCCTGATCTTTCACCCCTTCCGCAGACACAAACAGTTGTTGACGAAAGTCCTGCACCTATCGAGCCGGAATCGCAGCAACCCACTTCAACAACCGACATAATTGAACCCGTAGCCGACAAACCCGTAGTTGAGCAAGCGGTCGCCCCCGAAATTGCCAAACCTGGCTTGGCTAGCGAACATGATGCTTCAGCCATAAAAACAGAGAAGAAAGTTAAGCACGAAAAACCTACGAAACTTAAGGAAGCGGAAGAACCCAAGAAAAAGCTGGACGAAAAAGAGCGGCGTCTGGAGGAATCCATCAAAAGGAATTCCGAACGGGTCAAGCAACTGGCAGAAGGCAAAAAGGAAACGCTGCACAGGAATAAACTGGATGATGACGGTCGCTCAATACCGCGACGCGGCAAAAAGAAAAAAACTTCTTCGCGTAATACCATCCAATCGGACGGCAAGCATCAATTCGAGATGCCTGTTGCCCCGATAGTCAAAGAAGTGACAATCCCGGAAGTGATTATCGTCTCCGATCTCGCCCAAAAAATGAGCGTAAAAGCCGCACTAGTTATCAAACAACTGATGAAGCTGGGCATTATGGCGACCATCAACCAAAGCATAGACCAGGAAACGGCCGCTATCTTGGTGGAGGAAATGGGGCATAAGGCCGTCATGCAAAATGAAGACGACTTTGAGCAAGAACTGCTTGCCGAAGCCCAACAGGAAGACAACCGTGCAGCCGTACCAAGGGCACCGATTGTGACCATCATGGGCCATGTGGACCACGGCAAGACTTCCCTGCTTGATTACATCCGTAAAACCCGTGTTGCCGCAGGCGAAGCGGGCGGCATTACACAGCATATCGGCGCGTATCAGGTCAAGACCGACCACGGCTCGGTGACCTTTCTCGACACCCCAGGCCATGCCGCATTCACCGCAATGCGCGCACGGGGGGCGGATGTCACGGACGTAGTCATCGTCGTAGTTGCGGCAGACGATGGCGTGATGCCGCAAACCAAAGAAGCCGTCGATCACGCCCGTGCCGCGAATGTGCCGATTATCGTCGCCATCAACAAAATCGACAAGGCCGATGCCAATCCTGAAAAAGTCATGCAGGAACTAGCCAACATCAATGTCATCCCCGAAGAGTGGGGGGGCGATGTCCAATTCCTTAAAATCTCCGCCAAAACCGGGGAAGGTATTGATGACCTGATCGAAGCATTGGTTGTACAAACCGAAATCCTGGAACTGAAAGCCCCTATTGAAGGCGCGGCTTCCGGTATTGTCATCGAATCCCGCTTGGACAAAGGCCGAGGTGCGGTGGCAACGATTTTGATCCAGAAAGGCACGTTGGAAAATGGCCAAATGGTCTTGTGCGGACATGAATTTGGTCGGGTTCGCGCCATGTTCAATGAAAATGGCAAAACCATCAAAGAAGCCGGCCCATGCGTTCCAGTAGAAATCCTCGGCTTGTCTGGAACGCCCTTTGCTGGCGATGAATTCCTGGTCGTACAAAACGAGCGTATCGCCAAAGACTTGGCTAAACACCGCGAAGACCGCAAGCGTTTCAGCAAACATGCCGCCCAAAGCGCATCCAAACTGGATGAAGTTTTCTCCAGGATGACGGCTGGTGAAATCGCGAGCGTCAACCTCGTCCTCAAAACCGATGTCCAAGGCAGCTTGGAAGCCTTACGGGGCTCCTTGGTTGACCTATCCACCGAAGAAGTGGAAGTTAAGGTTGTTTATGGCGGCGTTGGTGGCATCAACGAAGGTGACGTTAATTTGGCATTAGCTTCAAATGCCATTTTAATGGGCTTCAATGTCAGGGCGGACGCGACGGCTCGCCGCTTGATCGAAGAAAAAGGCGTAGACCTGCATTATTACAGCATCATTTACGAAGCCATTGATGAAGTCAAAAAATCCATCAGCGGCATGATGGCACCTGAAATCAGGGAACAAATTGTCGGCCTTGCCGAAGTCCGTGATGTCTTCAAATCACCCAAGTTTGGTGCGATTGCGGGCTGTATGGTCGTAGACGGCTATGTCAAGCGCAACCTGCCCATCCGCGTATTGCGGGAAAACGTGGTGATTTATGAAGGCCAATTAGAATCCTTGCGACGTTTCAAAGACGATGTGGCCGAAGTTAAAATGGGCATGGATTGTGGCATCGGCGTAAAGAATTACAATGATGTCAAGATAGGTGACCAAATCGAAGTCTTTGAACGCACCGAAGTCAAACGGGTGTTGTAAGGATATGCCGAAAGAATTTGGCCGTAGCGCAAGGGTGTCTTCGCAGATGCAGAAAGAGCTTGCGCTCATACTGCAACGCGATATTGATGATTCCAGGTTGGGGTTTATCACCATCAATGAAGTTGTGTTAAGCAAGGACTTGGCATCTGCCAAGATTTATTTTACCGTGCTGAATTCTGATGAGCAGGGCAAAAAGAGCCATGTTAAGCGGCTGAACGAAATGTCCCCCCTCATCCGGCATCTATTGGCAAAAAAAATGCAGTTGCGGCACATTTCCGAATTGAAGTTCTTTTACGATGATTCATTCGACACGGGGATGCGAGTCGCAGAGTTGCTCAGTAACGCGAACAAGGCGGCAACACCGGAAAAAGACGAGAACGATACCCTATGAAAACCAGCTACGCCAAACGCAATATCCACGGTATATTGCTGCTGGATAAGCGCTTGGGAGTCTCGTCAAACAGGGCTTTACAGGAAGTAAAACGATTGTTCAATGCCAATAAGGCCGGACATACTGGCAGCTTGGACCCGTTGGCGACGGGCTTATTGCCCATTTGTTTTGGTGAAGCCACAAAAGTCTCCGGGATGATGCTGGATGACGACAAACGCTATCAAGTCACTGTCCTGCTAGGCATCAAGACCGATACGGGCGACCTGGAAGGCAACATTGTTGAAACCCATGCCATACCTGAATTTTCCGTTGAAACGATACGGGCTATCCTGGCAAAATTTACAGGCGAAATCGACCAAATTCCGCCCATGTATTCGGCATTAAAGCAGAACGGTAAAAAACTCTATGAATTGGCAAGGGACGGCATTACCGTCGAACGGAAGGCCAGGCACATTACGATTTTTGAATTGACGTTATTGGCTTTCCAAAAAGATAGCCTGGCGCTTGAGGTACATTGCTCAAAAGGCACATACATACGCTCTCTCGCCGAGGATATTGGCCAAGAACTGGGTTGCGGCGCAACTGTCCAGGCATTACGCAGGACACAAGCCGGGCGATTCCATATTGGACAAACCAATACACTGGAGCAATTACAAGCATTGGACGATGAACAATTACTGGCCACGCTTATTAATGTTGATGCGCCGCTACAAACCATGCCGGCTGTCTATTTAAACGACCAACAAGCTACGGCCATCAAATACGGGCAATTACTGGACTTGAATGAAAGCTTGCTGGGTTCAGTCCGCATGTATGCTACGACTGAGTTTTTAGGCTTGGGGGAAATGCGTTTGGATGGTAAACTAGCGCCGAAAAAACTGTTCAACCTGAACATTTAATGCCAATCATGATAGTAATGATTGTCAACTAAACTCAAGCCATTGCTACACCCTATCGTGGAAATGGTTTGTTACTGGCACTTGCTGTTTTTCTAAATTCAATCGAGTGCTTTATTTTTTATTAATCTTAATAGGGATTACTAGATGTCATTTACCGCAGAACAAAAAAAAGCCGTTGTCGAACAATACCGCCTGTCTGAAACCGACACGGGCTCACCCGAAGTGCAAGTAGCCTTGCTGACAGCGCATATTTTGCAATTAACGCCGCACTTTGCCGAACATAAAAAAGACAACCATTCCCGTCGCGGATTGTTGCGGATGGTCAACCAACGCCGTAAGCTGCTGGATTACCTAAAAAACAAAGATATTAACCGTTACCGCTCCTTGATTGAGCGTCTTGGTTTACGTAAATAACCCATACCTGGAACGACCTGTTTGCTTTAGTTGTTACGCCCCGCAAACAGGTCGTTTACGATTCACTCCTTTGCAGTGAAATCCCTCCATTCAATCTTTAGCACATAAGGAATCTTATAGTGAATCCAGTCAGGAAACAATTTCAGTACGGTGACCGTACCGTCACCCTAGAAACAGGGGAAATAGCCCGCCAAGCCGATGGTGCCATCATTATTGATGTGGAAGGCACGACGCTGTTGGTGACGGTGGTCGGCAAAAAAGAACCCAGCGGCGGCGATTTTTTTCCACTCACCGTCAACTACATGGAAAAAGCCTACGCGGCGGGAAAGATACCGGGCGGCTTTTTTAAGCGCGAAGGCCGTCCCAGCGAGCAGGAAACCCTCATTTCCCGCCTGATTGACCGTCCCATCCGCCCGCTTTTCCCCGAAGGCTACACCAACGAAATCCAGATTGTCGCCACCGTGATGTCCTTAAACCCAGCAGTGGACACCGAAGTGCCGGCATTAATTGGGGCATCCGCCGCCTTGGCGGTTTCTGGATTGCCGTTTAACGGCCCGATAGGTGCGGCCTGCGTCGGTTATAAAGACGGCGAATACCTGCTTAACCCCTCCTCTGCCATGCTCAAGGAATCGCAATTAAACCTCGTGGTTGCGGGTACCGCCCAAGCGGTCCTGATGGTTGAATCTGAAGCCGCAGGCTTATCCGAAGAAATCATGTTAGGTTCAGTCTTGTTCGGGCATGAACAAATGCAGGTTGCCATTAACGC
The DNA here is from genome assembly GCF_000496735.2 of Methyloglobulus morosus KoM1. GTDB lineage: Bacteria > Pseudomonadota > Gammaproteobacteria > Methylococcales > Methylomonadaceae > Methyloglobulus > Methyloglobulus morosus. The sequence continues at coordinate 39,947 of NZ_AYLO01000044.1, read as the reverse complement.
GATCAATGAATTTGCCCAAGCTGCAGGTACGGGCAAAATTGAATGGTCGGCTACAGCCGCCAACACCGAACTTGAAAAGCAAGTGGCCAGCCACGTCGAAGCCGACATCAAAGCCGCTTACCAAATCCCCGAAAAACTGGTCCGGCAAGACAAACTCAAAGGAATCAGGGCAGCGGTCGTAGAAAAACTGACTGCTACGGGTGAATATGCCGAAAAAGATATTCGCACCATCATTGAAAACCTGGAATACAAAATCGTCCGCAACGCCATTCTCAATGACAACAAGCGCATAGACGGCCGTGCCCTGGATTCTATCCGCCCTATTTCCATCCGTACTGGCGTACTGCCCAGGACACATGGTTCCGCCCTGTTTACGCGCGGTGAAACCCAGGCAATTGTCGTTGCTACGTTGGGTACCCAACGCGATGCGCAGATCATTGATGCATTGGCTGGCGAATTTAAAGAACCTTTCATGTTGCACTACAATTTCCCTCCGTACAGTGTGGGCGAAACCGGCATGGTCGGATCGCCAAAACGTCGTGAAATCGGGCATGGCCGATTAGCCAAACGTGGCGTACTCGCCGTATTACCGAATATGGAAGAATTCCCCTATGTGCTGCGAGTGGTTTCCGAAATCACAGAATCCAACGGCTCAAGCTCGATGGCTTCCGTGTGCGGCACCAGCCTTGCCTTAATGGATGCGGGTGTCCCCATCAAAACCCCCGTAGCGGGCATTGCCATGGGGCTTATCAAAGAGGGCGACAAATTTGCCGTGCTGTCCGACATTATGGGTGATGAAGACCATCTGGGTGACATGGATTTTAAAGTCGCCGGTTCAGCGGACGGTATCACTGCCCTGCAAATGGACATCAAAATTGACGGTATCACCGCAGAAATCATGAAAACCGCGTTAAGCCAAGCCAAGACAGGCCGTTTGCATATCCTGGGTGAAATGAATAAGGCATTGTCCGCTACCCGCGACCAGATGTCAGACTTTGCGCCCCGTATCATCAGCTTCAAGATTGACCCCGCCAAAATCCGCGAAGTCATCGGCAAAGGTGGCGCGACAATTCGTGGCATTACCGAGCAAACCGGTGCCAGCATCGACCTCACCGACGATGGCGTAGTCAAAATCGCTTCCGTCGATAAAGCCGCAGGCGAAGAGGCCCGTCGGTTGATCGAAGAAATCACCGATGAAGTCGAAGTCGGAAAAATTTACGAAGGCAAGGTCGCAAGGCTCATGGACTTCGGTGCATTCGTCACCATACTGCCCGGCAAAGATGGCCTCGTGCATATTTCCCAAATATCGGATGATCACGTAGACAAAGTCAGCGATAAGCTCAGTGAAGGCGATATTGTCAGGGTTAAAGTCCTTGAAATAGACCGTCAAGGCCGTGTCAGATTGAGCATGAAAGAAGTTGATAAAAGCTAAACCTTCAACCTGCTTTTCAATAGTAATGAAAAAGAGCCTAACGGCTCTTTTTTTGTCTTTTTATCCTATCCAAAGCGCCGCTCTCCAGCGATTCCAATAGCAAATTGATTATAGTCAACCCATTAACCGATGCCGCCATTCAGCAACCCGTTCTTTCAAGGCCGTTACATTGACGGTAGTCAGTTGTCGCTGTTTTAGCAGTCGTTTCCCTGCCACCCAGACATCGGTGACTTGCTGCCGGCTTGCGGCGTAAACAATTTGCGAAACCGGGCAGTATAAGGGTTGTGTTTCCAGATGATCGAGGTCGATGGCGATAGCATCGGCGGATTTGCCGATCGTTAAAGAGCCCGTTTCCTGCTCCAAGCCCAACGCCTTCGCACCGTTGATGGTCGCCATCCGCAGGGCCGTCATCGCGGGTACGCTGCTCGCGTCTTGGGCAACGGCTTTGGCAAGCAATGCCGCAGACCGCATTTCACCCATCATATCCAGGTCATTGTTGCTGGCTGCACCGTCAGTCCCTAAGGCGACATTGATTCCTGCATTTAGGCACTGGGCAATTGGGCAAAAACCACTCGCCAGCTTTAAGTTGGATTCGGGGCAGTGGACGATATGGGCCCCCGATTCGGCAACTAAACTGATTTCCTCGGCCGTCAATTGGGTCATGTGGACGGCGATAAAGGACGGCGTGAGCAAGCCAAGGCTATGCAATCGCTGTAAAGGCCGTTGCCCGGTATTGGCTTGCGCCTGTTCGACTTCATGCAAGGTTTCATGGACGTGCATATTGATGGGTATTTCCAGTTCGTCTGCCAATGTCCTGATTTTTTGCAAGGGATCGTCGGAAACCGTGTAAGGCGCGTGAGGCGCAAACGATGTCGTAATAAGCGGTTGATGGCGCAATTGGTCGTGTATTTCAAGACCTTTAGCAATATAAGCCGCGCTGTTTTCGGCCCAAACCGTGGGAAAATCGACCACGACCATGCCCACACAAGCACGTATGCCATGCTGTACGGCTTGTTGGGCGGTCACGTCCGGGTAAAAATACATGTCATTGAAACAAGTCGTCCCGCCCAATAACATTTCGGCTATCGCCAAATCAGTACCGTCGCGAACAAACGCCTCGCCCATCCATTTTTGTTCCAACGGCCAGATATGGTTTTGTAACCAGTCCATCAAGGGCAGGTCGTCGGCTATGCCGCGCATTAACGTCATCGCGGCATGGGTATGGCAATTGATAAAACCAGGCAGCAGGGCGTGTGTGCTGAGGTTTTCAGTCGTTATGCCTTGGTACTTCAACTTGGCGACATCCGTGGGTATTAAGTCAATAACTCGGCCTTTATCGATGGCCAAGCTATGGTATTCATAGGTTACGGATTCCGGTTCAACGGGTATAATCCAACGGGCATGGATAAGGGTATCGACGACGATCATGATAGTTTCCAAATTTAGGTGGTCGAATTATAACTTTTTAACCTAAGTCCTACATTTAATAAAACTCAGTGATATAGACCATAATTTATAACGCCGCACTTACTCCGGCCATGACTCCTGGATTTCGGCAATCCCTACCGAGATGACGAGTTGTGCGACACTTACGTTTTCATGGCAAAAGCTTTTGAATTTATAGCGATTTCAATAAACAAATGACGACAAGACAACAACAATCCGCTGTCCTGGCCCTACAATGGACGGGACATAGCCTGAGAGTCCTGGATCAGCGGCAGTTACCTGACACAATTAATTATGATGAATACACCGATGCTCAAGGCGTTGCCCAGGCCATCGCCTCCATGCGCGTACGGGGCGCGCCTGCGATAGGGATTGCCGCCGCTTATGGCGTGGTGCTTTCAGTCAATCAACATTACTCCAAGTCCAATAGTAGTTGGCAACAGCAAGTTCAGACTGATATAACCACACTCGCAAACTCCAGGCCGACGGCGGTCAATCTCTTTTGGGCCTTAACCCAGATGAAATCCGTTTTGGACGGACAAAGCGACGATCCCCTACCCACCATTCTTGCTTGTGCGAAAAAAATCCATGCCGATGATATTGCCGCCAATTATAAGATGGGGGAACTGGGGGCCGATGTCCTGGCAAATGCCACAGGCATCCTCACGCATTGCAATACCGGAGCACTGGCAACGGGCGGTTACGGAACGGCATTAGGTGTCATTAGGACCGTCTATGCTCGGAATCCCATCAAAATCTATGCAGGAGAAACCCGACCCTGGCTGCAAGGCCAACGCTTAACGGTCTGGGAATTGGCACAAGACGAAATTCCAGTGACGCTTATCGCCGATTCCGCCGCTGCCTGGCTGATGAAATCAGGTGCCATCGACTGGGTAGTGGTGGGTGCCGACCGCATCGCGCTGAATGGGGATGTCGCCAACAAAATCGGCACGTATTCCCTGGCCGTATTGGCAAAACAGCACGATGTTAAGGTGATGGTGGTTGCGCCGACATCGACCATCGATGGTGCAATAGAAAACGGTGATCAGATAGAAATCGAACAACGCCAACAAAGCGAACTGTTACCTGATTGTTATACCGATAATACTTATGTCAGCGCATGGAATCCGGTTTTTGATGTCACGCCAGCGGGATTGATTTCAGCGATTGTGACGGAGCGGGGGGTTGCGTTTAATCCTGGTGTTAATGGCGTGGTCGGATTGATAGAAGCCTGACGATCATTTTGGTTTGATGGAATTTGTACCGCATTGCCCCATTTTAGCTTAACCACACTAATAACTCAGGCTAGAGCGAACAACAATACGGGTTGCATGGCGTGCAGGCCAATAGGAAGCCAGAAATACCAATAGATTGACAAGCCCCAACCAGATCCACACCGCCAGCGATGAAAAGGTAAAGTCTAGCTGTATACCCAGCATGATTTCACCCAATTTCCGGGACAGCGGTTCAGCCACGCAATACGCGATAGGAACGCTCAATAGCCAAGCCATAAGGCCATGAAAAAAACCTTCCAGCATAAACAGCTTAAAAACCGCCCCGGTGCTTGCCCCTATCGCACGTAACACACCTATCTCACGCGTACGTTGTAAAACGCCGATAGCCAGGATGCCGGACAGCCCGATTGCACCTACAGCAGCGATTAATGCCGCAAGCCCCAACAACATGCTGGTGATGGGGCGGAATTGATTCTTGGCGTACTGCCGTTGCTCCAGTTTGGCAATCGTGGTGTAAACATCCAGCTTTATGCCCTGCCCCTGAAAGGTTTCTTTTAAGGCATCGGCGTAAGCTTTCTCTTCAGACAAGGAGTTAATCGTTGCCGAAACCAGGGCAAACGAACAGTTTTGTCTGCTCTGGGTCATCGTTTGCACGGCGCTTAAAGGTACGTAAACGGGCTCGACGGCATAACCGGAACCTGCAAACCAGCGATACAATCCGATAACGTGCCATTCAGTGTTGGGTTGCCCCAAAAGGCTCACCTTAATTCCGTCGCCAACTGCAATGCCGTTTAATTCGGCTGTTTCCGCATTCAGTACCAACACTTTTTGTGCATTGTCCGTATTTGCAAACCAGCGTCCGGCGACGATCAGCGGTCGGTACATCGTCGTGTCCGCAGGCAAAGCAACGATTTGTGCGCCTAAGCTGCCCGATTGACGCAGCAAATGGCCATTATGCGCCAGTTCGGCAGGCATCCTGTCCCAAAACTCCACCCCGGTTGTTTGCGGAATGGTTCGAACCAGGCCTTCAACTTCAGCCATAGGCTGATCGACACTAAACCCCAAACGCACCGCATAACGGCTACGCGCCAACTCGTTATCCAATGTCAGGTTGACGGATTCCAGCAGGCTCATTATCACGATAAACAGGACTCCGGCAATGACCAGCACACTCTGCGTCCACAACAAACGCGCTTTACGGCGAAACAGGTTGCCCAATGAGACGGCATAAAGCGTCGGTAACGTATTGAATATTTTTGCTTCTAACCATCTGTCGAATCGGTTGCTGGTAAAATCAGCACCCAGTCCGTAACTGGCGATAGCCTGACGGACCGGCATGAATGCACCCCGCCCTATCGGCCACAACGACGCCAGAAAGGGCGCAAGCAGGCCACCTGCAATCATCAGCCACAGGGTGCGGGATGAATATTCAAACCCATTCATCTCAATATTAAACAAGTCCAATAACCAGCGGCTGCTAAAAAACGCAGCCCATATACTCAGGGGCGCGGCCAAGGTTAGCGCAAGCAATGCCAAGATCAACACGACACTCAGGTAAATACGTGCAATAGTCGAACGCCGCGCACCCATTGCTTTCATGATGCCAATCTGGTCAGTCTGTTGGGTAATCAATGCGGCGATAGTGTTCAGGATCAACACCGAACATAAGGCCAGTGAAGCCCATGCCATGATAGTCAAAATAAGATTAATGCCGGAGAAAAACGGCCTGCCCCAATGTTGATTAGGGTCTTGCAGTAACGTAGCGTTAACCCCTATTGCTAGCGTATTTAATTTTGTGCGGATTTCACCCGCAACCAGACGTGCCTTTTCCTTATCATAAGGCGGTGTTATCCGTACCAATAATTGTCGGAACGTGTTGGGTTTGATGCCAAAAGCAGCCGCTGTTTCGGGTGAAACGAAAAAATGCAATTGGCCGCCGAAAGGCGGTGGCTTGACAAAGGGATGGCGAATAATCCCATCGACCGTAAATGCTTCCGACCCTGAGACAGTTTCAAGCGTAATTTCCTCACCCAACTTAAGACCGGCGAATTTGGCCGACAAGCGTTCCACGGCCAATGCTTTGCCGTGCGGCCAATGGCCTGACAGCAAGGACAATAAATCATATTTCTGCGCCTGATAATCTGGCCGGAATATTGCCGTACCCGTTTGCCATTTCGGATTTTTCGATGTTTTATAACGTACAGTAAATTGGGTTTGCGTATCGACATTGTCGACACCATTAATCCCCCGTATTGGGCCTGCGACAGCAAAATCGGCATCGTTTTTGAGGATTAAATTAATGTGCGAAGGCTGCGATAAGCGATGTGATGCATCCATCTTACTCAGTTGTAAGTCAATCATCCCTAATAGGGTACCCACCACGAATATGCCTATTGCTATACTGGAGACGGCAAGTAAAGTGCGGGATTTGTGGGCAAGCAGGTCTGCCTTGACTTTATGCCAATAACGGTTCAAGGATGATGTCCGGTCATGGCGTTTCTTGATCGTCCTGCCGATCATAATGGATACGCCCAGAATGAATGGCAATGCGGCGTGATGCAGATTCTGCCAAGCCTTCATTATGGGTAACCATCACCAACGTCTTGCCTTGCCGGTTGAGCCGTGAAAATAACGCAAAGACGGCATCAGCCGTTTCCGCATCCAGGTTGCCCGTGGGTTCATCGGCGACAATCAATTGTGGATCGTTAGCCAACGCCCGAGCAATCGCGGCGCGTTGTTGTTGCCCGCCTGAAACTTGGCTGGGCAATTGCTGTGCTTGATCGGACAAGCCCACTAGATCCAGCAAATACCTTGCCCGTTCCACACGTTGTCGCCTAGATTTTTTTGCCGCGAAATCCATTGGCAGGATGATATTTTGCAATAAATTTAATGACGGCAGTAACTGAAAAAACTGGAACACAATACCGACATTAGCACCCCGCCATAGGGATAATTGTTCTTCGTTCAGCTGATGCAAAGAACTACCGCAGACAGTCACCTCGCCCTGGCTAGGTCGGTCAATGCCCGTCAACAAATTCAACAACGTCGATTTTCCGTTGCCGGACGGCCCTACGATAGCGACAAATTCACCTGCGCCAATATCCAACGAAATGTCGAACAAAACGGGCTGGCTGAGTTGTCCATTAACGTATGCCTTGTAGACATTTTTGAGCTTGATGATAGGCGGCATGGGCAGGATAAATCAGGAAAATAATAATGTTGTGCGGTCAACCTTTAAATTCTATCATGTAGGCACTTCTCAAGACACCATGGCTCTCCCACGACACACAACACGATGACCTCAATACAGCTATTTTGGCTCATCCTGGGTACCGGTTGGGCGATGGTCGAACTGGTTATCGCAGCAAAAACCCGTGTTAAGTTTCCAACCACAACTCAACTGGAATACCGCTCTGAACGGCTAATCTGGCTGGTTGTCGCCTTTGCGTTGCTTATATCCCTATCCGTAAAACAAATGCACTGGGTGACATTGCCCATAGAAACGATGAGTCGCCAAATGATCGCTATCCCATTTTTCATCATAGGGCTTGCCGTGCGCTGCTATGCCGTCTATAGCTTGGGGCAGTTCTTCAGCACCTCCGTGGCCACTAAAGACAAACATCTGCTGATTGAAAATGGCCCTTATCAATTTATTCGACATCCGGCTTATACCGGCTTACTCATCAGCTTCTTTGCCGCAGGCTTGGCCATGGGGGACGGCTTGGCATTACTGGCCTTATTTTGCCCAATCGCTTACGTATTAGCAAAACGGATACGCTTTGAAGAACAGTGCCTGTCCGAGCATTTTGGTAAACCTTATGGTGATTATTGCTTGCATACTTGGAAATTGATTCCGTGGCTTTATTAGCCACCCAGATTGCGCTCCCTCAAACGGATGACTATTGGTCAGAATGGCTAGGGATTACAAAAGACGCATTTTGTCTTGACTATCGTGCCCATAAAAGGCACATTCATGGGTTGATTGCCACAACCTTTACTTCAATTCCAATCACTGAACATGTCAAAAGCAAAACATATTGTAATCGTCGGTGCGGGACCCGGCGGTTTATGTGCCGGTATGCTGTTAAGCCGACGCGGTTTCAAGGTCACTCTTTTTGAAAAAAATGCAGAAGTAGGCGGACGGAACAGGCCTATCCGAATGGACGGCTTTGTGTTCGATACAGGGCCCACATTTTTGTTGATGAAATACATTCTGGACGAAATGTTTCAGCTTTGCGGTAAACGCAGTGAAGATTATCTGGAGTTCTTCAAGTTAGATCCCATGTATCGACTGCTGTTTTCGGACCGTACCGTTGACGTGTATTCTGACCACGACAAGATGCGCGCCGAATTGCAAAAGTCATTTCCAGAAGGAAGTGCAGGATTTGACCGATATATCAAAAAGGAAGGGCAGCGTTTTCGCAAATTGTATCCGTGCATCAAGCGCGATTACACCAGCTTGAAATCATTCTTTTCTTGGGACCTGATAATGGCCTTACCCTATTTGGCGCTAAACCACAGCGTGTTTTCCAACCTGGGCAAATATTTCAAGGAAGAAAAAATGCGTTTGGTGTTTTCATTTCAATCCAAATACTTGGGCATGTCGCCATGGGAATGCCCTGCGCTGTTCACCATGCTGGCCTATCTGGAGCATGAATACGGCATTTATCATGTCAAAGGCGGACTCAATAAAATAGCGGCGGCGATGGCTAGAGTCATTACTGAGCAAGGCGGCACCATACATACCAACAGCCCGGTTGAATCCTTAGTCATTGAACACAAGGCTGTTAAAGGAGTGCGCTTGCAGGACGGGACTGTCATTGAGGCCGACGACGTTATCGTCAATGCCGATTTTGCGTATGCCATGACCCATCTGGTTAAACCGGATGTGCTACGGCAACATAACCATGAGAAGGTCAAGAAGCTGGAATTTTCCTGCTCGACTTTTATGCTGTACCTGGGACTGGATAAACACTACGCCATTCCTCATCATACGATCGTTTTTGCTGACGACTACAATGCCAATATCGGTAATATTTTCCGCAAAAAAACATTGACCAAGGATTTCTCGTTTTATGTGCAAAATGCCTCGGCCACAGATGCCAGCGTAGCACCCGACGGTAAATCAGCCCTGTATGTGCTGGTCCCTATGCCCAACAATGAAAGCGGCATTGACTGGAAAAATACCTGCGCCGATATGCGTGAGCAAGTGCTGGCCGCATTGGAAAAGCGCCTGGGCTTGGTCGATATACGCGAACAAATAGTCTGCGAAAAAGTGATTACCCCCCAAACCTGGGCAACGGAAGAAAATGTTTTTCTGGGCGCAACGTTCAGTCTTTCACATAAATTTAGCCAGCTCTTATATTGGCGGCCACATAATCAATTTCAGGAGTTGGATCGATGTTACTTGGTTGGCGGTGGCACGCATCCCGGAAGCGGCTTACCCACTATTTATGAATCAGCCCGCATTTCCGCCAACCTGATTTGTCGAAAACACGGCGTCGGCCATATCAAACCTTATAACGCCGCGCCCATTTAGCGATGCTTGCTGAGCTACAAGCGATTTCTGCCTTGGATGAACGTGTTTTGGGCACTCACCCGATTACGGCTTTGGCCGAAATCAAGCGGGCAATGTCGGCTGCTCGGATAGCCGCCGACACTTGGGCTGCCACTCCTATTGCCATGCGTGTTGCGCTATTGTCAGACCTAATCACAGCCATCTTGGCCGACATAGATGCCATAACCACAACTATCATGTCCGTCACCGGCAAAGTGAAAACCGAAGTGCTGCTGGGCGAAATTTATCCCGTACTGGAATTGCTGCGGTATTATAAAAAGAGTGCCGAACGCATTCTCGCACCTTGCCCGTTAAGCACGTCACCCCTGGCCTTTCCTAATGCCAGCGCACAATTTGAACGCCGGCCTTATGGTGTTGTCGGCATTATTTCGCCTTGGAATTTTCCTTTTCAGTTGACCTTAAGCCCCTTGCTGACTGCGTTGTTTAGCGGCAACGGCGTAATTTTCAAAACGTCCGAACTCAGCATTCCGGTCGGCGAGTTAATCATGCAGCTAGTTAACCGTATTGACTTGCCGACCGGGCTCATACAACACATTATCGGCGGTGCAGAAACGGGCGAACACTTGATCGATTGCAGGCCGGATTTGGTATTTGTCACAGGGGGTGTTGCAACAGGTCGCGCTATCATGGCAAGGGCCGCACAACATCCCATCCCTGTCATACTGGAGTTGGGCGGCAAAGATGCCATGCTGGTCTTTGACGATGCCAACCTGACTCGTGCCTGTAACGCCGCCATGTACGGCGCGTTCAGTAATAGCGGGCAAGTTTGTGTGTCCATAGAACGGCTGTATGTCCAACAGGGTTGCTATTCGCAATTCGTACGGATGTTGCAGGAGGCGACAGCCAAACTCACTGTAGGTCACGGTACGGAAGGTGATCTGGGGGCATTGACATCATTGGATCAATACGCTGTTGTTGAGGCCCATTATCAGGATGCCATAGCCAAAGGCGCGAAAGCTTCCTCACCCTTGCAAAAACAAGGGCGTTATTTGCACCCCGTCGTGCTATGGGACGTGACCCATGACATGCGAGTAATGCGCGAAGAAACCTTTGGCGCCCTTTTGCCCGTTATGGCATTCGGTACCGAAGGACAGGCCATCCAGCTTGCCAATGACAGCGATTATGGCTTGAATGCCAGTATCTGGAGCACCGACATTCACAGGGCCGAACGCGTAGCTAAGCAATTGCAGGTAGGGAATTGGGCGGTCAATGACGTCATCAAAAATATTGGCCATGCCGGCCTTCCTTTTGGCGGTGTCAAGAATAGCGGTTTTGGCCGATACCACGGCGCTGAAGGGTTGCGAAACTTCACCTACACTGTTTCCGGGTTGACGAGCCGCAGCGAACTGAACGATGAACCCAACTGGTTTCCCTATTCTGACTTGCGCTACTTACAAATGCGCGGCTTTATCGATTTTATTTTTGGCGACGGCTTTGTTTGGCAACGTATCGCCCGTAACTGGCAAGCATTACAGGCATTTCGCGGTTACGCCCAATCCAATGCGCGACAACACTGGGAAAATTTTTTGATATTTCTATTCCGAAGAAGGGATTATTAAATGGACACCAACCTTGATAAACCGATGGCTGATAAAAAAATTGTCGTGATTGGCGCCGGCCTGGGTGGATTATCAGCCGCCATCTCGTTGGCTACGGAAGGTTTTACGGTCGATTTGCTGGAAAAAAACGATAAGGTGGGCGGCAAGCTGAATGTATTAAAAAAAGACGGTTTTACTTTTGATTTAGGCCCTTCCATCCTGACCATGCCGCACATCTTCCAAAAGCTGTTCGAGCGGGCGGGCAGAAAAATGGAAGATTATGTCACCATACAAACCGTCGAGCCGCATTGGCGCAACTTCTTTGAAGACGGCAGCACCCTGGATTTAAGCGCAGACCCTGTCCGTATGAAGCAAGAACTGGACAGGCTTGGCCCCAACACGGCATACGAGTTCGAGCAATTTTTGGCCTACTCAAAAAAACTCTGCGAGGTCACCGAACAAGGCTATTTCGAACAGGGCATTGATTCATTTTGGGAATTAATCCACCATTACGGCCCCATTCGCAGCTTGATGGATTTTGATGTTTTCAGGTCTATGGATCAGGGCGTCAGGCGCTTCATCAAAGATCCTAAGCTAGTTGACATACTCAATTACTTTATTAAATACGTGGGGTCGTCGCCTTACGATGCGCCGGCATTGATGAATCTGCTCCCCTACATACAGTTTGGGTACGGTCTTTGGTACATCAAAGGTGGCATGTACGGGATGGCGCAAGGACTGCAAAAACTGGCGGAAGAACTCGGCGTCAACATTCGCGTCAATTGTGAAGTTGCCGAAATTCAATACACAGGAAACCGTGCAATCGCTGTACACCTGATCGATAACACCGTTATTCCTGCGGACATTGTCGTCTCCAATATGGAGGCCATACCCGCTTATAAAAAACTGCTACGGAATCAGGACAAGGAAATCAGGCGATTGGGTCGTTTTGCACCTTCCTGTTCAGGATTGGTGCTGCACCTGGGCGTAGACCGAATCTACGAGCAACTTGCCCACCATAATTTCTTTTACTCGGCTCACCCTCGCGAGCACTTTAATGCGATATTTCACAGCAACCGCTTATCCGATGACCCGACCATTTATCTGGTTGCACCCGTCAAAAGCGATCCCAGCCAAGCACCCGCAGGCTGCGAAATTATCAAGATATTGCCGCATATTCCCCACATTAACCCCGAACAACCATTGCAAGCCGACGATTATGCGGCAATGCGCGAACGGGTTTTGGTTAAATTGGAACGGATGGGGTTGACCGATTTAAGGAAACATATAGTCTGTGAAGAAAACTGGACACCTCTAGATATAGAGCAGCGCTACTATTCCAATCAAGGCTCGATTTACGGGGTCGTGGCCGATCGCTTCAAAAACCTGGGTTTTAAAATACCGCAGCGCAGCAAGCAATTCAGTAACCTTTATTTTGTTGGCGGCAGCGTCAATCCCGGCGGCGGTATGCCGATGGTCACGCTTTCAGGCCAGTTGGTGCGGGATAAGATATTGGCTGACCTTAAAAAGCAGCTTTAACTATACCGTGATCAGTAAAAAACTACTGGTTACGATGTCGCCTTTTGTGTAAAAAATCCGCTTCCAATTTTTGGAAATACGTGTGGATGGCAAACAGGAATCCCCCTGCAATCGGTAACACTAAATACCAATGGTCTTTGGAGACTGACAATACGCTTAGGATTTCCGCACCGAAGATGTAAGCTGGGGTGATCGTAATCGCTGCCCAAACCCAGGCGCTAATCAAGTTGATGATGGCAAACTGCTTGCCCGGATATTTGGTGGTGCCGATCGACATGGGGATAACGGTACGTAAGCCATACATATAGCGCTGCGCGAAGATAATGGGCCAACCGTATTTTTTTAGCAGCAAATGGGCAATCGCAAATTTACGGCGCTGGGTGTGCAATTTGCGTTGGATATAGCTTTTATTGTAGCGGCCTATGTAGAAATAAACTTGGTCGCCGGCAAAACCACCCAAGCCCGCCACAAAAATCGCCATGACGTAATTCATGTCACCGGTATGGGTCATGATGCCACCCATAATCAGCCCTAATTCGCCTTCGAGAATGCTCCACAGGAACAGGATTGGGTATCCGTATTCCTTAAGCCAACCAACAAATAATTCTTCCATCAATTCTTAATGCGGGCAAAAATTGTCACGTATACTAATCTTTATTGGGCAAATCATTAAGTTATACTCTTTTGTCAATAGGTTATCGAAAAAACTTATAGCTTAGTTAGCGCCGTTTTTCGTTACGTCTTTAATAAAATGTGCGCAATTATGACAGTTATTTCGTTTTTGTGCGCTTTATTATAAGACACATTTGAAATCATGTTTTGTAGGCATAGACCAACAAGCGATGATCTCCGGCACTGCCCGATTGAAAGGCTATTTTTGAAACATGGAGGTTGTGATGGCGATTAAGTCCCACGTTCATCAAACCATGGCCGGAATCAACTTGCTTGGCGATTCCCTAACGACCCAACAAGATGCCCGCCGACAACAGGCCAAGTATTGCAACATCAATAGGCAACGCCATCGCTAAGGCCTTTACCAACGTCGTTTGGTCAATAGGGCTCACTGCCACACCCAACCTCGGTTTAGATTTTAATTGCCCGTGATAAACCGCATCCCCTCCCAAAGCTACCCCTAAGGCGCCAGCCATAGCGGCAATCGGATAACCGGCATTGGGGCTTTCCAATTTATGGCCATCACGCCATAAACACTGCCAAGCACGGACTTTATCTTCCGCCAAAACGACAATCAATACCGCCGTCAATCGCGCCGGCAGGTAGTTGGCAAAATCATCCAAAATTGCCGCCATTTTACCAAAATAAAAATACCGCTCGGTCTTATAGGCTATCATTGAATCCATGGTGTTGATGGCCTTATAGATAGCAATGCCGGGCAGGCCGAACAGCAATAGATAAAATAATGGTGCAATCACCCCATCGCTCAGGTTTTCTGCCCAGGTTTCTATAGCGGCCTTGTAGATGTCAGCCTCACTCATGGCTCCGGTGTCACGGCTGACTAAAAGCCCCACCGCCCGTTTAGGGTCATCGGCGGTAAGTACGCCAGCAACACTGTCGTGCAGCATTGTCTTTGCCAATCCGGTGGATGCCGCCATGGCCAAGACGGCCAACGACAATGTGTCGGGCAATAAACGGCACAAGGCCGTTATTGCGATGCTGATTAACAGCGTGATTGCCAGCAAGCAAAAGACTAACAATGCGCCGGGTAAAAAGTGGTTGCGATAAAAACGCCGCTCAAAGCGATTGATAAAACCGCCCATGAACTGTACGGGATGCTTGCAGGGAAATTCACCGAACGCCTTGTCGATAAGATAAGCCAACGCCGCTAATTCAAACATGGGCTAAGGCATAAGCGAGTTGCTCGATAGTGTGTTGATCCTTAACCGCAAAGCGCACATGGCGCTGGTCCAAGCCGATAAAATTATCGCAGACCCGAATTAAAATTCGTTCCGATTCCAGTGCCGATTGCAATGCGTGCCCATCGCAGTTACCGGGCAACCGCGCCAATAGAAAATTGGCCGCACTGGGATAAACGTGTTCAAACAGGCCGGAATCACACAGTGCCTGATGCAGCAACTGACGTAAGATTGCAGTTTGCTGATGGGTTTGCGCGATGAAATCGGTGTTTACCAAGGCTTGTTGCATATAAGCCATATCCAGGCTGGACAATTTCCAGCTTGGCTCATACTGTTTTAGGGCATTGACCGCTGAAACCGCCGCAATGACAAAACCGATACGAATACCCGCGCAGCCATAAAACTTGCTTAACGATTTAATCACGTACAGCTTATCGTACTGACTGATCGACTCCATTGCCGACTCACTCAAGCAAAAATCCAAGAACGACTCGTCTATTACGATGGTGCAGTCGGCCTGTTGCCACCGTAACAATAACGGGTGCAGGTCATACAATTGACCGTCCGGCGTGGCGGGATTCACAAAAACGACCGTACTGCCCCTAGGAATAACTGCATCCAAATCCTCGTCAAAACGGTTGATGAACGACAACTGGCAGCCCAATTGCCGACCCATTCGCACATATTCACTGTACAAAGGCGCATAAAGCAGTAACTGTCGGGGCCGTAAAAAACGCAATAAGGCAAAAATGGCGGCACTCGCGCCGTTAAACACCTCGCAATCGGCGTTGGCTGGATACGGATAACGTTGTTTGAAGGCCTGTTTGAGCTGGCTGTAGTCAGGGTCGGCATAAGGAGTCAAGTTGACCGTTCGCAAACTCACCCAATCAACGGCTTGCTGGGGATTAATGTTGGCAGAAAAATCCAGCACCTGTTCAGGCAAGCAGCCGATGCGCCGGGCAAACTGATAAATATTACCGCCGTGCATCGTATTGACCGGCATTTAGGCCGTTTGTATCGCCCACTGCCGGATGATTTTATGGAGTTGTTGCAGGCCATCAGCCAATGCCGCAGGGCCGGGTTGCAGGATGTCGCAAGATTTTATTTCAAAAAGCTGATTGTTTCGCACGGCGGGAATCGAATCCCAACCGAGTCGCATCGCAACATGATCGGGACGGAATTTCTTGCCGCACCAGGAACCGATGATAATGTCCGGCGCACGTCGCACGACTTCCAATGGATCGGGGATAATGCGCTGTTTTGCGGATTGCTCCGTAGCCAGTTCGGCAAAGCAATCCTTGCCGCCCGCTATGGCGATCAATTCCGATACCCAACGGATGCCCGAAATCATCGGTTCGTCCCATTCTTCAAAATAGACACAAGGACGACGCGATAAAGCAACGGCTTCTATTTGAATGGCTTCGATTTGTTGCCGATATTTCGCCGCCAGGGCATTGGCTTTTTCAGGCGCCCCTACCATCGCACCCAGCAGCGTAATCATGCGTAAAATCCCTTCGACAGAACGCTGATTGAACACATGCACGGCAATGCCGGCACGGATCAGTTGTGCGGCAATATCCGCTTGGAGATCGGAAAAACCGAGCACCAAATCCGGTTCAAGCGCCAGAATCTTGTCGATCTTGGCGCTGGTAAATGCCGAAACTTTGGGTTTTTCCTTACGCGCCTTGGCGGGTCGCACGGTGAAACCGGAAATGCCCACAATGCGCTGTTGTTCGCCGAGAAGATAAAGTGTTTCAGTGGTTTCCTCGGTTAGGCAGACGATCCGCGAAGGGTAGATCACGAAATGGTTTTACGTCCATCTTGTGTTGCAACAACGGCTTTAACCAACTTAACCAATGCAATGCCGACAATCCCGTAAATCAGGGTAGAACCGACATACAAGGGATAATAGTGGGCGACGCGTTCAAAATATTGCAGCCATGACATGTCCGTATAACGATCCGAGAACACATAAAAGCTGCCGTTGGAAATAACAAAGGCGACCGATGCCGTCAGGGCCAGCACCCCCATAGAACCCAATGACAGGGATAATTCCGTCGCTTTAAATACCGCCAGGTTAGCGCAATAACGTCCCGCCAGCCACATGACCGCATAAGTGGGAATCAAAAAAACATAGGCGGGGGTAACGCACCAGCCGCTGGTGCCATGAGAAATAGCCAAATAGTCAATCAATGCCGCCAACGCCAACAAAAAGCCCAGCAACATTTTGTTGCGATAAAACCCGGCAAAGAAAAATACCGCCAAGGAAGCATCCGGCAAATGCAAGACATCGCCGAAATGATGGAAACGCGTCAATATCATAGCGGCTATCAGGGGAATGGGCAGCATTTCGACTTGTAGGTAGCGGTTTAAATTCATGGGTGTCTCCTATACAAAAAAGGGAAGTTGAAAGTTAAAAATTAAGTTGTGTTTAGTTATTGTAATGGATAGAGAAGAAGTAGTTCATACCCAGCTGGTTATAAGTATTCACTGTTTGGTAGTTTTTATCCAGTAAGTTATTCAGCTTCGCACTTAGCAGCCAATTTTTGTTGATATGGTAAGCGGCACGCAAATCGACGGTGACGAAGCCTGCAACCCTGATGCTATTGTCGGGATTATCAAACCGATGGTCTTGTGCCAACACATAAGCACCTACATCAAACTGCCCGAATGAGCGCGACAAGTCGAACGATAGCGTTTTAGCCGCACGACGAGGCAACCGCTTATTGGTTTCCCTGATTTCAGGGTTTAGCATAGTCATGTTCAACTTGGCATTCCAGCCCTGCCATTGGGTGCCAATTTCAGCTTCTAAGCCATCAATTTGAGATTTTCCGACGTTTTGGGCGCTAAAGTTAAAGTTCTTGTCCGGTACCGGGGTAATCAGGTTGTCGATATCGGTGTGGTAAGCCCTTAGCTCCCATTGCACCCAGTCATGGTTTCCGGCAAGCCCTACCTCAACCGAAGTGGATTCTTCCGGTTTTAAATTAGGATTGCCGTAGTTAGGAAAATACAGGTCATTGAATGATGGTGCTTTAAAGGCATTGCCAAAATTGGCAAACGTACTGATTCCGTAATCCCAATTTGAACGCCAACCGACATTACCGGTGACATAATCACCGAATTGTTCGTTTTTGTCCCCACGCACGGAAGCATTCACAAAATGATTGTCGAAGAATTGGCCACGGTATTCACCAAACACCCCTATGTCATAACGTGATTTTACCGTGTAGGCAACGGTACTTTCGACCTCATCCAAGCGGTAATCCGAACCGAGGATCAGCCTATGTTCATCCGTCAAAGCAACCTCGTTCAACCAACTGGCGTTCCAGCGGGTGGAATTAAAACGGCTATCAAACGTGTTATTAGGGAAAAACGTATCATTTTGATCGAGGCTTTGGCCTAAGCGAAACGTAGAATGCCAGTTATCGGCTATAGCCATTTTGCCTGATAACCCAACAGTTTGGGTGACAAACTTCGCATGATCCCCACCAAAATTGGAATCATATTCGGTATCGCCTTCAGCGCGGATAAAAGTGGCTTCCACTTCAGCATTATTGTCAAAGCGGTGGCCTGCGCGTGCATTCATGGCGGTGTTTTGGTAACCATCCCTGTCCGGCTGGCTAAAACCGAATGGGCCGGGAATCGGTTGGCGGGCATTAATGCCTTCTGTGCCAATTGAAGATGCGCCCAAGCTGTACCAATTATTCTTCCATCGTCCATTCACATTACCTGCCGTACGATAGGTGTCATAGGAACCGCCCCCCGCATCCAAGCTGAACTTGGGGGTTTCTGAATCGCCCCCTTTACGGGTGAAAACCTGGATAACACCCCCAATAGCTTCCGAACCGTACAAGCTGGATTGTGGGCCGCGTATGATTTCGACGCGCTCGACCTGGTCGATAGGCACAAATTCAAAAGGCGTAGAACCCAAAGTAGCAGACCCCACCTTAATACCATCGACCAACACCAACACATGATCGGCATTCGTGCCGCGCATAAAGACACTGGTTTGTTTGCCTAAACCGCCGCTTTGGGTCATATCCAGCCCTGTCGATCCACGTAAAAGCTCCGGCAAGGTCTTGACCTGTAAACGCTCAATGTCATTGCGGGTGTAAACGGTTGATGCAGCCGATAGCTGGTTTCTGGGAGTTTCTGACCGCGTTGCGGTAACCACCATTTCGGGGAGATCGAGTGTGCTTTGGGTTAGATTGGTTTGTGCGTGTAAAAGTGATGCGTTAGCCCCAGTAAGCAATACTGTGCTGAATAGCAATTTTTTCATGTTGTCCTCTGCGCCGCCCGCGCATGATCGTGACTTAATCACAGGGGAGGACGGACGAAGACGCAACCCGACAAGCCGTCGGATTACTTCGCAACACAGCCCTCCGCTGTACCGAATAGGCTTAAAGGCAGGTCTCCGGGCTTATCAGTGGCGAAACCTTTGGGGGCTTTGCCTGAATCATCACCTTCCCATGCAAATACACAGTGGCACAAGATGATTCTTTACTAAATATACCGTTGCGGGGGCAGCGTCGGCTTTGGCATCATTCGCCTTACCGACTTCCCGTTTAATCCTCAGGTGGTGAAACCGTACGGAACCTTAAAGCAGGTTGGGATTATAACCGCTTGTATTGATAAAGCAAGCGATGCACCGTATTCTAGCCCTTGCGTCAAAATGCTACGTTCGTCCAATCGAGTATGCACGAAATATTAGAAAAGGACGGCGCGGACTTAGCGGATAAGCACGGATAAAAAATTTAAACCTGTTTAATCCGCGTCATTCCCCAACTCAATCAAGAAGCTATGAAAACCGCATTATTGGCAGGTACACATTCGGGCTGCGGCAAAACGACATTGACGTTGGCTTTGCTACAGCATTTCCGACAAGCCCAACACAACATCGCCTCATTCAAGGCCGGCCCTGATTTTATTGATCCTTTGTGGCATCAGGCTGTCACGGGCAAGCCCTCGTATAATCTGGATACCCGTATGATGGGCGCAGACGCCTGTCGTCAAGAACTGGCGCAACGGTCACAACTCGCTGAAATTGCCCTGATTGAAGGGGTAATGGGCTTGTTTGACGGTTATTGCGGCGTAGGAGGCGAAGGTTCAAGTGTCGATCTGGCGCATGTATTAGGCTGCCCTGTCATTTTAGTGGTGGATGCGGGCGGAATGAGCGGTACGATTGCCGCTGTTGTCACGGGTTTTTGTCAGTTGGCCGAGCAAAAAAATGTCGGTATTTCTGGGGTTATCGCCAACAAAGTGGGTGGCGCATATCACGCCGAATTATTGAGGGACGCACTGGATGCGTATAACTTGCCGCCACTGGTCGCCTGGATGGAACGTGGCGACAAGATACTGGCTGAACGTCATTTAGGCTTAAAAATGCCGGAAGAAACGATGATCCCTGATTATTCCAGCGTCCTTCATGTTGATTCGGATGCATTGCTACATGCTTTCTCAGGGCTTGCGTATGACGCACCCGCCTTTTCCTCACCTCAGCCACGGTTACAGGGCAAAATTATCGCCGTCGCCAGAGATGGCGCTTGCTGTTTTATTTATCCCGCCAATCTGGATTGGTTAACGGGACAAGGGGCAAAGCTGGTTTTTTTCTCCCCTGCGGCAAGTGAACCTGTACCCCAAGGGGTCGATGCCATTTGGTTGCCGGGCGGTTATCCCGAATTGTATGCACGGCAATTATCCCAATCGACTACTTGGCACTCAATGCGTACTTATGCCGATGCCGGAACGCCCATCTTGGCCGAATGCGGCGGCGCAATGCTGCTTGGTCAATCGTTAGTCGATGTTAATGGCGACAATTGGCCTATGGCGGGAGTTTTCCCCTATATTTCAATCATGCAAACCCGCTTGGCGGCATTAGGCCATCGGGAAGAAGCATCCGGTGTTAAGGGCCATGAATTCCATTACTCCACACGGGAACAGGATGAAGGGTTACGGCCTGCGTTTGACGTTACGCAAGGCGATCAGGGCGTACGCTATAAAAATGCCAGGGCCTCGTATGTGCATTGGTATTTTGCCTCCGCACCCAATCAGGCCTACACCTGGTTTAATGCTGACAGTTGACGCAAAATACCGTGGAACGGTTAGTGACCCTTATTTCCGTAAGCGGGCGCAAGCAATGTGGACAAGGTTGTCCTGCGCGCCCATACACGCGTAACTGCTGCTTAAAATAACCGGGATTTCCGGCTTCATTCACAAAATTTCTCAGCGTCGTCCCGCCCTGTTCGATGGCGCTATGCAATACGGTTTTGATACAGTCAGCCAAAAGTTGATAACGCGCCAAAGCGATTCTTCCGGCGTGACGTTTAGGATGTATGCCCGCCATAAACAAGGCTTCATTTGCATAAATGTTTCCAACACCCACCACAACGTGACCATCCATGACGAATGATTTTATGGGTGCTTTGCGGTTTCTGGACAATCGATAAAGATGCATCCCGTCAAAATCCGACGATAGGGGTTCCGGCCCCAGGTCCTTAAGCAAGTCATGCCCTGCTGGGGATGATGTCGTCCACAACACCGCGCCAAAGCGGCGAGGGTCGTTGTAACGCAAGATCGTGCCATTATTGAAGATGAAGTCGATATGGTCGTGCTTGTCGGCAGGTTTTTCTTTCGGCAGTATCCGCAAGCTACCGGACATACCTAAATGCAAGATTATCGTACCGGCATCGGTGGAGATTAACAGGTATTTGGCCCTTCTTGAGACCGACCTGATAGTTAGGTTCGGCAGGATTTCAGGCAAATTTACCGGCACAGGCCAGCGCAGTTGAGGTTGCCGGATGACAACTTGCCGAATCACCTGCCCTTCAACATGCGGCGCTATGCCTCGAACGGTGGTTTCAACTTCGGGCAATTCGGGCATGTAAATTGTGCCGCTCGATTAAAGAATTGATTAATTTTTTGTAGGGCTGCGATTTTAACACGAATAATTATATTCTTTAGTGGATTATCCACGTCATCTTAGCCATGCCTTAAGCAAAATTAGCTTGGGCTAAAACACCTATTGCGTTGTATTTTAACAACAAAAGAGCCTGGTTTGTTGTTTTGTAATACAAATGTAATGAAATTGTCATAATACTGTCACATTACCCGCCTAAGCTTGCACGAGTTTATCAATAACGGCGAGCTTTCCATGAAAATTTCCAAACTTACCTTAGCAGTTGCTGCCCTTATAGGCACTAGCGCAGCATCCTCGGCCTTTGCCATTAACCTGTACGTCGACGTCAAAACCAAACAAATATATGCGGAACCCGGCCCCCATAGGCAACTGATGGGGGAATTTGAACAAGTGCAAGACAAATCAGCAGCATCGCCCGCTACCAGTTCAGATATCTCTGCGATTAAGCAAGATTTAGAATTAAAATCCAACGAAATAGCCGCACTGAAAGAACACTCCAAAGAAGCGGAAGAAAACAAAATCCACCTGGAAGACGGGCTTGAACTAAAAACCAAAGATGGTAATTTCAAAATTGCACTAAACGGGCGGATGCAAGTCGATTCACAAGTCAATGTCGTCAATGAAGTCAGCCCTGCTTTTAGCGGCAATCCTGCCTTAACTAATAAACTAGATGACGGTGTTGGTCTCCGTCGGGCTCGTTTAGGCGTGGAAGGTACAATGTTCAAGGATTTCGACTATAAATTCGAATACGATTTTACCCGAGGCAATGGCACAACCGGTGCAGGCGTGACCGATGCATACCTGAGATGGAATTATGACAAAGCGTTCTCAATTAAGGTCGGTTCATTCAAAGAGCCGTTCAGTTTGGAAGAAGCCACCAGTAACCGTTTCTTAACTTTTATAGAACGTAATATGATCGTCAATACGTTCATCGATAATCCTAATACCTACAAAATTGGTGTGGGCGCGAACTATTCACAAGAGCGTTATCAGATTGCGACATCGTTCCAAACAGAACCGGTAGGGGCTAACCCTTCTGGCTCGACTTCATCGGCTTCATCAATCAATACCAATGGTGGCAGCAACCGAAACAATGGTTCAGGCGACACCGGTTGGGAAGCGAACGCACGCGTCAGCGGTATGCCTTGGATGGAAAGCAAAACCAAATTCTTGCATATTGGTGCATCAGGCTCTTATGTCGATGTAAACAACAATTTCCGCCAGAACGGCACGTTTAACAACGGCGGCTTTTCTTTTGTCTCCGTGCTCGACAATAACGTAGACCGTAGCAACGTACTGAATACAGGTAACTTGACGAATGCAAACGGTTCCAAAATTGTCGAAGATTTCACCCGCTTCGGTGCAGAATCGGCATTAGTTTACGGCCCTTGGTCTGCGCAGGCTGAATATATACAAACGAATATCTCGGGCAAAGGTTATCACAACGATACCCTGGAAGGTTACTATGGCTATGTCAGTTATTTCCTGACAGGCGAATCACGTAATTATAAATCCAAGACTGGCGCATGGGATCGACTAAAACCTAGCCGTAACTTTGATTTCCATAGTGGCGGTTGGGGTGCTTGGGAACTTGCAGCAGGCTGGGATTACATCGACCTGAATACCGATAATATTAAAGGCGGACGGGCTTCGACGGCTAAATTAGGCTTAAATTGGTATCCCAACTCACATTTCCGCTTAATGGGCAATATCATCCATGTTTTAGACCTAAACTCGACGACCCGGGGCTTTAACAAGGCCGACCTGGACATGTTTGAAATGCGCGCCCAAGTTGATTTTTAAGCCCTCCCTAGAACTGAATTAACTATCTAGTTTTCCAAAGCCCTGTTATCTAGTTAGGTAACAGGGCTTTTTTATTGCTCTTAGCATCGGGGAGTCGCTATTTTTGCGAAAGCTTGTTTTGGGCATCCCAACCCAAGCAAGCGGCAATAGACTAATTCTGACAAGTCCAGCGGGACAAGGACAAACTGACCCCGCCCTGCCATTCTTGACTGCTGGTTTTCAATTTCCGGCTTTAATGCGGGTTATGCTCGCTATCGATTTGTTGCCAGCCGATTAGAAACAGGACCATGAACCCTGCGAAAACTATTATTGAAATCATAATATTCTCCTGACTAGGGACAATGATTGTGCCGGGAATTTATCCCGATAGACAACTGCAGCATCAAACATGCCATCATTGGCGGAATGACTGGGTTGCCGGCAATCGTAAGGCAGCCGCGCCTTTCCAGACACCACGCAACAATCACTCGTTTGAAATGACCTGAAAAAGTGAACCAAAATAGTCCATGAGGGCTTTTGGTTGCCCTAGATAAGTGCTAACGATTGAGGCCTATCCACAATGCAATCGGGCTTTGTGGATAGGCAATCATCCATACGGGCTGTATAAACTAGCTTAAGATTGCTTATTCAACGCATTTTAATGCCTTTTATTTTTTAATCCGTTACCCGTAATTGACGAACGGAAATAAAAACATCGAAAAAAGCATCCGGGGTCAAACGATTCGTTTGCGTGTTATAGCGGCTGCAATGATAGGAATCGACCAGATTCCGGCCATTAGGCAAGACATGATGGGCGTTATGGGCGAATTTTGCGCTGCTTGCCTTCAACTTATATGCCTTTAACACGGACTGATGGGCAATCAGCCCTAAAGCCAAAATGATTGTCTTTTTTGGCAATGTTGCCAATTCTGCAGCCAAATAGGAATTGCATTGCGCTATTTCAGCGGGGGTCGGCTTATTTTGCGGCGGTAGGCACTTAACCGCATTCGTTATCCGGCAGTCGATAAGCTCAAGGCCATCATTTAATGATACCGATATGGGCTTATTGCTGTAGCCAAATTTATAAAGTGCCTCATACAACAAGATACCCGCATAATCTCCGGTAAAAGGCCGTCCTGTTGCATTCGCGCCGTGCATTCCAGGGGCCAGGCCTACAATGAGCAAATCTGGATTTTGGGCTCCAAAAGGCGCTACAGGACGGGCGTGGTAATCGGGATAAGTTTGCTTGGTTTCGCAAAGAAAACTGGCTAAGCGTTCGCATTTTCGGCAGTTTTCATCGAATATTTTAGTCGTCATTTTTCTGGATTAGTCATATCGCTGTTTTAACTTTCTATTGGGCAGAAAATTACCACATAAAGGAAAAGTCTACTTATAATTTAACGCATTGACTAACACCTCTTGTAACCGTTAAGGCGAATGAAAAAAAAACCGATCACCATTTTTGGGGAAATCCTATTCGACCATTTTCCCGATGGTAGCCGTGTCATGGGCGGCGCTCCTTTCAATGTCGCCTGGCACTTACAGGCATTTGGGCGACAACCCCAATTGATTAGCCGAGTGGGCAACGATACGACAGGAAACCAGATACGCGCAGCCATGCAATCATGGGATATGGACCTGAATTTTTTACAGCAGGATCCAACTTCCCCAACCGGGCAGGTACAAGTGAAAATTGAACAAGGCGAACCCGCTTATTGTATTTTACCAGACCAAGCCTACGATCATATTGAAATGCAAGGCCTGGATAAACCCCATCATACCGGTATCTTCTATCATGGGACGCTGGCTGGCCGTTCACCCACATCAAGGCAAACATTGGCGACATTAAAAGCATTGCACCAAGGCAAAATTTTCATTGATGTCAATTTGCGGCTACCGTGGTGGAATAAGGCCAGCGTGCTTGAACTCATCAAAGATGCCGACTGGATGAAGCTGAATTTTCAAGAGTTGCAGGCATTGCACGGTCATGAGATTGATGTTAAATCCGGCATGAATGAATTTCTGCACCAATATAAGCTGGAAGGTATTATTGTCACTTGCGGTGAAAAGGGTGCCTTGGGATTGAACAATGTGGGGGAATTCTTTTCTGTATCGCCTAATGCGCCTGTGACCCTTACAGATACGGTGGGCGCAGGCGACGCCTTTTCAGCGATATTGTTGCTTGGCCTTAATCTTGGCTGGCCTTTAGGGCTAACTATGGAAAGGGCGCAATTATTTGCTTCCGCTATAACAGGGCAAAGGGGCGCAACCGTAGTGGATTCGAATTTTTACCGACCATTTATATCATTATGGCAACTCGATACGTATTAACAATACCATCATGTTCATCCCTATCCTACTGGATGATGTCGAGAGAGGACAATTGAAAAAACGACAAAAAAAACCGACACTAAGGTCGGTTTTTAATCTCTAGCCTGCCTTGAATTACAAAGAACCCGTGGAGTTCAATTCTTGGAAAGCTTGTTCCAAACGGTTCACCATACCCACTTCGCCTGCGCGTTGCCATACCCGTGGGTCGTAATACTTTTTGTTCGGCTTATCGTCGCCATCTGGATTACCAATTTGGCCCTGCAAATAACCTTCATTTTTCTTGTAGAACTCCATGATACCAGCCCAAGTTGCCCACTGGGTATCGGTGTCGATATTCATTTTAACAACGCCGTAACTGATGGACTCTTTGATCTCTGCTGGTGTTGAACCTGAACCACCGTGAAATACGAAGTCCAATGTATTTTTTGCAACACCGTACTTTTCTGAGACATATTTTTGGGAATTAGCCAATATTGTCGGAGTTAATTTAACATTTCCGGGCTTGTACACACCGTGTACATTACCAAAAGAAGCGGCAATCGTGAATCGTGGGCTAATTTTACTCAATTCTTCATACGCATAGGCCACGTCTTCGGGTTGGGTATACAGTAAAGAATGATCTAGGCCGCTATTATCAACACCGTCTTCTTCCCCACCGGTCACACCTAATTCAATTTCCAGGGTCATGTTCATTTTGGACATGCGTTTGAGGTATTCACCACAGATTTCCATGTTTTCTTTCAGGCTTTCTTCCGACAAATCCAGCATGTGTGAGCTGAACAGCGGTTTTCCTGTTGCTGCGAAATGCTTTTCACCGGCATCCAACAAGCCGTCAATCCAAGGAAGTAATTTTTTTGCAGCATGGTCGGTATGGAGAATAACAGGGACGCCGTAATGTTCAGCCAGCAAATGGACATGTTGGGCACCTGAAATGGCTCCCAGGATTGAGGCTTGTTGGCCTTCTGCCTTTAGCCCTTTGCCCGCCATAAAAGCCGCGCCACCATTGGAAAACTGGATGATGACCGCAGATTTGGCTTTGGCTGCCGCTTCCATGACCGCGTTCATCGAATCGGTATTGATGACATTGACGGCCGGTAATGCAAAACTGTTCGCTTTGCAGATAGCAAAAAGCTTCTGCACATCTTCCCCAGTAACAACGCCGGGTTTTATAACATCTAAAATTTTTTGTGACATATTGATAATTCGTGTAGATATAAATTAAAAACGCCCCGACACAACGTGTCGAGGCGATATTATTATTGTATAAACAATACGTTAGCTAAGCGTACTAACTAACCTTTAAGCAGGGACGGATTCTTTGTGCTCAAGCTTAGCAAGCCGTGCAGACAATAGTTCTTCGAGGGCTTCCAGTGCTTTTTCAAAACCCAAAATACCTTCCGCCAATTTATCGTTGGCCATACGGTTTTCTTGGTGCATACGATCAAAAGTGGCTTTATCCATCGATATTTTTTCGATAGATTTTTGTGCGGCTGTTTGCGGATCAAGTTTACGTGGCAATTCGCCTTCTGTTGATTGCAACTCGGACAGCAAGGACGGGGCAATGGTCAATAAATCAACGCCAGCCAGTTCGGTTATTTCGCCGATGTTACGGAAGCTCGCTCCCATCACTTCGGTCTTGTAACCAAATTTTTTGTAATAGTTGTATACATCGGTTACTGAAACAACACCGGGATCTTCAGCGGCCGGATAGGAATCACGTCCGGTATCTTTCTTGTACCAGTCCAGGATACGTCCCACAAAAGGTGAGATCAAGGTGATGCCGTTCTCTGCACAGGCAATGGCCTGGTGCAAGCCAAACAACAAAGTCAGGTTGCAGTGGATACCTTCTTTTTCCAATACCGCTGCCGCTTGTATACCTTCCCATGTCGAGGCGACCTTAATCAACACACGTTCTTTGGAAATGCCTTTGGCTTCGTATTGAGCAATAATTTCACGGCCTTTTGCGATGGTCGCCTCGGTGTCGTAAGATAGCCGGGCATCCACTTCCGTCGAAACACGGCCCGGTATTATCTCCAGTATTTTTAAACCGAAAGATACCGCCAAACGATCAAACGCCAAAGAAGCGACTTGTGCGGATGTTGCATCATTGCCAAGGGAATTCCTGGCGGCTTTCAAGGTATCGTCAACAATATCCTGATATTGCGGCATTTGCGCCGCAGCCGTAATCAAGGATGGGTTTGTCGTTGCGTCTTGGGGCTTGAAAGTTTCAATGGCTTGGATGTCGCCGGTATCAGCCACAACAACAGTCATTTCTCTGAGTTGTTCAAGTAAATTCTTAGCCATAATGTGTGTACCTTTCGTAAAGTTAGAATTTTTTTGGGGATGAAATGCTACCACAAAAACCCGCAAAAGAGAAGATTGCAGGGTGACGCATTTAGTAAGGGCGCTTGATTTCTTGGCTTGATTAATGCTATCGAAACAGCTGTCAAGCCACTGCTTCTAGCGAATTATGCCCGTTTCAACAAGTACCGATCGACACCCGTTGGCGCGGATGCCATGGCCTGCTTTACAGAACGGCCTTGTCTTTCAAGATACCTGGAAACCCCTGTGACACTTTCTTTTGCAATGGAAACAACGGACTCTTGCCTTTCAAGATACCTTGAAACGCCGGTAGCAGGAGCAAAGCTGTTCGCAGGGATAAACTCCCCTTCCAAAAGTTTTACCGTACTGTGGTCTACCAACCTCAGCGTATCTTTATTTATTTGATCAAGCTGAGCTTGTTTAGCCAAGTATTTCGCAACGCCAGATAGGGCTGGCTTATTGCTTTCAATCGCTGATTGCCCTGCCAAATAACGCGCCACGCCACTTTGCCCCAGATTTTCTTTTGGTTTCGGTGTATTTTTGACAATGGGTTGTTTTGCCAAATAGCGAGATACTCCTGTAAGGGTCGGTTTCTTGCTTTGAACCAGTTCCTGATCTTTTAGGTACTTGGCCACTTTACTCAACTTTACAACAGGTTTCTGGCTATCCAACACTATTTTCTTGTTAATATATTTGGATACGCTGGTCGCTTTAGGTCGTTTTTTTAACAACTCCGCCTGTTCTTGTATGTACCGACCCAACCGTGTAGTTGCAGTCATCTCAACGGCTTGTTCGTATTGCAACTCATCTGAGATCTTGGACGACTCATAAGCTGCTTCCGCAGATTCTCTAGCAGCCTTTGCAGCTGCCAAATCAGCTTCCTTGTATTGTTGAATTTTCACGGCAATAGCCTTTTTCTTGGCAATTAAGTCTTGTTCTGCCTGATATTTTGCGACACCCGTCAACAGGTCCAAATTAGGTGCCGCCAATGCCTGCTTGGCTAAGTATTTGGCAACCCCTGATTTTCTTGGTGCAATAGGTTGTTTTGCCGCTTGGGCAAGATACTTTGCAACACCCGTTGGCAACGGTGCATTTCTGTCGGCTATGGCCTGCCGTAAAACATATTTAGCCACTCCGGTAATTGGGTGCTTTTCTTGTTTCTTCATGTATTTGGCAACGCTTGTCACCAAAGGCGCTGCGAGCAAATATTTAGCCACCCCAGTAAGGCTGTTATCTTCAGCCTTTATGACCGCAGGTAAATGTTTGGGAAGCACTTCTTGAATCTCCCGAACTTTGGCTCGTTTTCCAAACGAAAAAAAGCCAGTCATCGCAGGAATAACCGCCACGCCAAAGTTGGTTTGATTCATTAATTACCCCTTGTTACGCATGTATTTTTCAACGCCAGTAGCAGCTTTGCGTGTCGAAGACGTAGCAGACTGGTCGTGGCTTGCCAAGTATTTTGCTACGCCAGTCGCAGCAGAGGACGGCGCGGCTTTTGCGTTTTTCTCCAGATATCGGGTTACACCAGTTCCTGAAGTTTTAAGCACATACCTAGCAACACCAGTAAGCCCACCTGCTTTCGGTGCAGATGCACTGCTTTTTGCAGTTGCACCTAAGCCTGCGCCTTTCTTAAACAAGATATAGCCTGCAATGCCTAACACGATTAAACCCAGGAAATAACCTGCTGAGTAATCATCTTTCGCTGTTGTGGCCGCAGCTTCACTCACAGCCGAACCTGAATCAGCAACTGACGATGAGGATGATCCTGAACCTGGGCTAGCTTCGGTATGTTTGTAATCTGCATCAGAATAGAGGACTTTAGGCTCAAAGTTTGCGGCAGGATATTGGGAATCACTACTACTGGAAGAGCCCGAAGACGATGCACTAGTTGATGAACTTGGACTGCTCGCTTGCTTTCCTGCCTCTTCATCTTGAAAAACCACTTTGGGTTGAAAATCAGATGCTGGATACTTGTCTTCTGCACCCGCTACACTGCTAACCAGCAGGAGCGCAGCAAATACACTTTTGGTCAAATCAATATTTTTCACGCTATTCACCCTATAAGTCGTAATAAATAGGCAGAAACTGTTTTTGTAATGTCTCTGTCCGCAGTTTTGTAACAAATTCTTTGTCTTGGATGTGTTAAAGCACCGCCTCTACGTGCTTGACTACATTTTCGACCGTAAAACCAAACTCCTTGAATAATTGACCTGCTGGCGCGGATTCGCCAAAGCGGTTTAATCCAACAATCTTGCCATTAGTGCCCACATATTTCCACCAACCATCAGTAACGCCCGCTTCCACTGCGACGCGCTTGCTGACCGCCACAGGCAATACCGATTCCCGGTAGGCTTCATCTTGGGCGTCGAACAAGTTTGTCGACGGCATAGAAACCACTCGGATTTTCTTGCCCTTTGCCGCTAATTCATCAGCGGCTTTAACAGCCAGTTCAACTTCCGATCCGGTTGCAATAATGATTGCGTCCGGCGTACCACCCGCATCTTTCAGGATATAACCGCCACGGTAGATGCCTTGTAATTGCTCCGCAGTACGGGGCATGTGCGGCAAATTCTGGCGCGAGAACACTAAGACGCTAGGGCCATTCTTGCGCTCGATTGCCGCCCTCCAGCAAGCTGCCGTTTCGACCGCATCACAAGGGCGCCAGACTTGCATATTAGGGATCATCCGCAAGGTAGCCGTTTGCTCAACTGGTTGATGGGTCGGCCCGTCTTCACCGAGGCCGATAGAATCATGGGTATAGACAAAAATGGAGCGGATTCCCATCAAAGCCGACATACGCACCGCATTACGGGCATATTCCGAGAACATGAGGAAAGTGGCGCCAAAGGGAATCAAACCACCGTGCAAGGCAATGCCGTTCATGATGGCAGACATGCCGAACTCACGGACACCGTAATTGACATAATTGGCATCAGGCTTATCCGCCCGCATGGGCTTGTGGCCTTTCCATTCGGTCATATTGGAGCAACCCAAATCAGCCGAACCGCCAAAAATTTCGGGCAACAAATTGGCATAACCTTCGATTGCAGCCAAGGAAGAAAGTCTAGTCGCGGTCGTTTTGGCTTCGTCATTGACGGCACTGATAAACTTATCCGCATCAGCCGCCCACGTTTTGGGCAAATCGCCGTTCATGCGCCGTTCAAATTCTGCTGCTAATTCAGGATAAGCCGCTTTATACGAAGCAAACTTGACATTCCAGTCTTGTTCCGCTTTTGTGCCTTTTGCTTTTGCATCCCAGCCTGCGTAGACATCGGCAGGAATTTCAAATGGCCCGTGATCCCAACCTAATGCCGCTTTCGTCAAATTGACTTCTGCATCACCCAGGGCTGCACCGTGGCAAGCATGCGTACCCGCCTTGTTTGGCGAGCCAAAGCCAATGGTTGTTTTGCAGCAAATCATTGTCGGTTTGTCAGTCATCGCCTTTGCCATTTCAATGGCCTTGGCAATTGCATTAGCGTCATGACCATCAACATCAGGTATGACATGCCAACCGTAAGCTTCAAAACGTTTTGGCGTATTATCGGTAAACCAACCCTCGACATGACCGTCAATCGAGATGCCGTTATCATCCCAGAACGCAATCAAATTACCCAGGCCCAGTGTTCCAGCCAAGGAACAAGCTTCGTGCGAGATACCTTCCATCAAGCAACCGTCGCCTAGGAATACGTATGTTTTGTGGTCAACGATTTTATGACCGTCTTTATTGAACTGGGCTGCCAATGCTTTTTCAGCAATTGCCATACCTACTGCATTGGTGACGCCTTGACCGAGCGGCCCTGTGGTGGTTTCAATACCGGGCGCATAGCCATATTCAGGATGGCCTGGCGTTTTGGAATGCAACTGCCGGAAATTTTTAAGCTCTTCGATAGGAAGGTCATAACCCGTCAAGTGCAATAATGAATAAATCAACATCGAACCGTGACCATTGGATAAAACAAATCTATCACGATTGGCCCACTTAGGATTGACGGGGTTGTGCCGAACGTGGTCATTCCACAACACTTCGGCAATATCCGCCATACCCATCGGCGCACCTGGATGTCCAGAGTTTGCTTTCTGTACGGCATCCATGCTCAAAGCGCGTATGGCGTTCGCTAGTTCACGACGCGAAGTCATAGTTATCTCCTGTTGTAATTATTCTTAGTGTGACTTTAACGCTTATCCGGCTCGCCACTTTAACTTAATTTTTATTATCCTCGCGAAATACGAACGAATGATCTTTTTCATCCGTCCGTAAATCGATTGGGTTATTCCAAATTGGCGTGCCTTTCCCTCATGACTTCCTCGGCAATCCCCTTCTCATGGATTATGTGCGAAACAATGGCTTCCAGGAAGATCAAGGTGGACAGTTCGAAAACCGTTCCCATTGGCATACCGACCACTTTCCCATATTGGTCTGGGCTGCCAACCGCAAACACGGCATCAGCCATATCACCGATAGTTGAGCTGCTTTTGGCAGATATCAAGACAATTTTGGCCCCAACTTTTTTCGCGCTTTTGGTAAAAGCGATCAATTGCTCGGTTTCACCTGAACCCGAGATAATGATTAACAAATCCCCATTTTTGATACTGGGAGTGACAATTTCGCCGACCACGCTAACATCGTAGCCACCGTGCACCAACCGCATCGCAAAAAAATTGCCTACCAACTTAGAACGACCTGCACCAGCGATAAATATACGCCTTGCGCTATCAAGCATTTCTGTCAGCCTGACATCATGAGACTTGTCGGTCGCATCTAGGATGCTCGATATTTTATCTATGATAAGTTTCTGATGCATATCAGTCCTTATTATGCCGCGTCAACCAATTCACGGATCTCACGAGCCGCTTCTGCAGGAGATGGAGCGCCATAAATTGCCGCACCAACCACGATAATATTCGCGCCAGCTTGAACAACGTCTTGCACAGTGGATTGTTTAATACCGCCAGCAACTGAAATTCTGACAGGCAAGCCTAATCTTGCGATATCGCTCAAATCAGCAAATGGAGTGTGGCCAGCCGCCTGAGCGTCAAGACCGGTGTGTACGCCAACAATTTGTGCGCCTAGATCAGCAGATGCTTTAGCGCAGCCAATCTTGTCGTCAACATTGATGAGGTCGATTTGGGCTTCTGCACCGTGTGCGTTAGCCGCTTTAACGACACCGGCAATCGTTGCGAGACCCGATACGCCTAATACTGTGCAGATATCCGCACCCGCCGCATAGAAAGGGGTCGCTTCATATTCGCCAGCGTCCATCGTTTTAAGGTCAACAAGAATTAACTTGTCTGGGAATCTTGAACGTAATTCTCTAACAAGGTTAACGCCGTTGTGTTTAATGCAAGGAGTTCCGATTTCAAAAATGTCAACATAAGGTGCCACTTGGGTAGCAAGCCCTACTGTTGCGTCGAAATCTAATGAATCTAATGCCATTTGGATTAATGGTTTTGCCATGGTACGTGCTCCGAAGGTTATAATAATTGTTGCTTACATATTCGTTATGCGGCGGTAACTTTAAAGTACAAAGGGGACGGATGTCAATGCCCATTGCTCAATACCGCCGTGTCGCTAATGCCTATAATTCTTCCTTAAAATTAAAATAGCTTGATTATTCAAGGGCTGGTATTGCTTTTGTAAAGTTATTCATGGTAAGAACTATAATTCCCGCGTCGCACTGAACTTAATATCCGGCCAACGCTCCTCTGTGAGTTGGAGGTTGACCCTGCTAGTGGCAAGGTAAACCAGGTAGCCGCCGCCATCCTCGGCTAGATTCTCATATACCCTGGCCTTGAACTCCTCTAGCTTTGTCGGCTTGTCCGAGCTTACCCAACGCACCGTGGAAATGGGGGCGTTGTCGTAAACGCACTCCACATTGTATTCCGCTTTTAACCGGTATGCCGTCACATCAAACTGCAAGATACCCACGGCGCCTAAGATAAGGTCGTTATTCTTTAGGGGCTTGAATAACTGGGTTGCGCCCTCTTCAGTCAATTGTACCAGCCCTTTTTGTAGGGCTTTCGCCCGTAATGGATCTTTCAAGACAACGCGTCGGAACAATTCCGGCGCAAAATACGGAATACCCCCATATTTCAGGGCTTCCCCTTGGGAAAACGTATCGCCGACCTGGATCGTCCCGTGATTATGCAGGCCGATAATGTCGCCAGGGTACGCTTCTTCGATGTTCTTTCGGGTATCCGCTTGGAAGGTAATGGCATTGCTGACTTGAACTTGCTTGCCGATGCGGACATGATTAATCTTCATACCCTTATCGAATTTTCCTGAACAGACCCGCAAAAACGCCACCCTGTCCCGATGCGCGGGATCCATATTGGCCTGAACCTTAAATACAAAACCCGTGAACTTATCTTCTTCCGGCGCGACCAATCGCTGTTCCGCTTGCCTTGGCCTGGGTGAAGGCGCATATTCGGCAAACGCGTCCAACAATTCCAGGATACCAAAGTTGTTGATTGCAGAGCCGAAAAACACGGGCGTAAGCTTACCCGCCAAATAATCGGCAAGATTAAATTCATGGCTTGCGCCTTTGACCAAGTCAATCTCTTCCCTTAACTCATCGGCCTGGTCATTTAACAATTCATCCAGTTTGGGATTATCCAGCCCTTTAATGACTTCGGCTTCGGCAATTTTTCCACCGTGCTGGGCACTGAACAAATGGATTTCATCCTTATATAAATGATAAACCCCCTTGAAACGCTTGCCCATGCCGATCGGCCAAGTCATGGGAGCACATTTGATGTTGAGGACATTCTCCACCTCGTCCATCAGCTCAATAGGCTCTTTCCCTTCCCTGTCCAGCTTATTGATAAAGGTCAATATCGGCGTAGTCCGCAGTCGGCACACTTCCATCAGGTTAATCGTCCGTTCTTCAACGCCTTTGGCAACGTCTATCACCATCAACGCCGAATCAACCGCCGTTAAAGTACGATAGGTGTCTTCGGAAAAATCCTCGTGTCCTGGCGTATCCAACAGGTTGATAATGCAGCCTTTATGCTCAAACTGCATCACCGAAGTCGTCACGCTTATGCCCCGCTCTTTTTCCATCTCCATCCAATCCGAGGTCGCATGGCGAGCCGCTTTCCGTCCCTTTACCGAGCCCGCAAGCTGTATCGCCCCACCAAACAGCAACAGTTTTTCCGTGATGGTGGTTTTGCCCGCATCGGGATGGGAAATGATGGCGAACGTGCGTCGCCGCTTTGATTCTGTGGTTATTTCTGTTTCTGACATAATCGTATGAAAATATGACCATTAGGTACATATTTTAAGGAATCCCTGAACAAGTCCTTCGACAAACCCTAGACGAACGGTAAGGCGTTGATTCCGTTCGTGGTGAGCCTGTCGAACCAAGGATGGAATCAACTTGTTCAGCGTTTCCTTAAGAATAAAATTTGAATGTGTTGAACCGGACACCAATAAATGAATATTGGACAATCCTAACCATTTGCGCTTTCGCAAAAAATGGACGCACAACATATCCAACTGAATTTAAAGCCGCGAATTCTACCGGATTTACCCGCGTTAAGGAACTAATTGCCCATGTGTTTTCATGATTCGGTCACGCAAGGCATTAACTGCAAAGATGATTACGCTTGCCAACGCCCGCTGAGAACCGTACTCCATTTCCCTAATGCTTTCAGGAAAGTCGAACAATTTATCACCCACCAAACCGCCGCCGCACCATAACCGTAATGGATGGCAAACAACCAACAACAGGGAATCCGCAAGATATTTAATGGTGCGGACCAATAAAATATCGCTTTGGTTTTGCCCGCGCCGCTTAAGATGCCTTCCGCCAACGCCTCGTAAGCGACAAACAATTGCGAAAAAGCCAATATCTGCGCGTAAAGCACCGCTTGCTCCAGCACTTCCGCATCGTTGGTAAACGCCCTAGCCAGCACTTCCCCACCCCACCAGAATACGGCAGACGCCAATAATCCGAATAAAGTCACCAGCCTGAACGCCAAGCGGATGGCATGTTTAGCCTTAGCCAGTTCCCCTGCGCCCAAGGAGCGCCCGACAATGCTGGCTATCCCCATGGAAAAGCCCCAAAACACCGGCCAGGTAAAGCCTTCCAACACGGAAAAACCGATACCCAAAGCCGCATTGACGGCAGGCCCCAAGGGCGAAATCACCCAACGCAGCAACGCCCAATAAACCCCGGCGAACACCAATGTACCCCAGCACATCGGCAACCCCACTTTGATGATGCGTAACACATGATGATTCAGCCGAAAAGTTCCGTGATCGAAACCTTGGGTGCGCGACAATACGACAAGACCGATTGAAAGCGCTACCGCCTGACTTATGCCTGTCGCCATTGCCGCGCCGCCTATGCCAAAACCAAGCATATAGATAAAGACAGGGTTCAACAAAAAATTGAGTAATGAAGCCGTTATTTGCAGACCCAGCACGACCTTGGTTCGTCCGTACGCAATAAAAATGGCATCCAAAGTCGGCATGACGGCTTGCGGCAAACAATAAAGTGCGTGCCAGCGCAGGTAAGTTTCGGCTTGCGCGGCAAGGTCGCCCTGCAAACCTAAGCTCTTGACCGTTAAGGGAGCGAACAGGCCACTAGCCGTCAAAATAATTATGCCGGCAGATGCCGCCGCCGTTAACGCACTGCCGATGAGATTCTTTTGTTCCTGGACATTCTCGGCACCCACCGCACGGGCCACCAAGGCAATCGCACCCGACGCAAAGATGGTGTAACCCGCAAAGAATGCGATCAGCACAAACGTACAAGACGCAATGGCGGCCTGGGCATCCACGCCCAGCCACTGCACGGCATGTTGGTCGATGACGCGGTAAGCGTTATTCAGCATCGCCGACAAGGCGGCTGGGAAGGTCAAATAGATAAGGCTTTGGGTGCTTATCCCCTCATCCTGGCTACTTTGTTCGGCCTGCTGGCTTGTTTTCATTGCGATAAACGGAAAGGGAAGATAACGCTAACCTAACGCATAATAATAACCGTTTACCTCAAGATGACAGCTATGTTTTATAGATTCTGATGATGAGCGCCAGGGAACGAAACTTATCAGATACGATAAGCGAACGGCTACAAAAAAACGAATAGCTGACCCACGGAAATTAACGATACAAACATTAAATCCACCTAAGAGGACACACGGGAAATATTCCGTTGAGTACGAAGCGGTATACCAACTTGACCTATTCGGCCCTCCGTTTTAACGGATATTTTGATATTTTTGTAAACTACCGTAGATTATCGGCAATTATTGGATGTTTGTTGCAATCTGGCGGCAATATACCTGGCGTTAGCACACCAGGTATAACTAGGATTAAAATTTTATTGGCCTGATTTAGAAGGCCGTTTGGAACGAGACCGTTCCTTTAACAAGAGAACTATACCTGTCATCAGGGCAACGGGAATTGTCGCGTTAGCGGCATCCATTTCTGGAGCAGCAGCGGGAGAACATCCATTCGCTTGACCACCACTCGCTATACAGCCTGTAATTGAGGCCGCTGCCCAAACTTGACCGGTAACCAACAATGAAAACATTGCAATTAACATCAATTTTTTTGTCAATTTCATAAATTAACCTCTTTTTTGAAAAAAAGTCGAACTTCAATTTGCGGCTTTTCATACGCAATCGGTAGTTCGACTACTTTCCTGATAATGGGTGTCAGGATCCGCGACTTTCTGCCACTGCCTTACGACAGTTTTAGCCTATCTTCTCAGATATAATAAACCAAAATTTATTATCACATTTAAATAAATGACATTGTGTAACCACAAGAGCTGCCCTACTCATTATGCGATTAACCCGTAAGACAGTTTCGCGCTAGCAAACCGTCATAACCAGAGCAGATAAAGTCGATTGTTACACCGATTTTGCGAGTACGCTTTTTTGGGTCGTGCTAAAATTAACCTACCACGATAAAACAAGCATACTGGAGTTTTTATGCCTTCTATTCAATCTATTGAACGAGCAATTGAACAATTGCCAGCTCACGAGTTAGCTGAATTTCGCCAATGGTTTGCCAAGTTTGATGAGTCTGCTTGGGACGCACAAATAGAAGAGGATGCAAATGCAGGAAAACTGGACGCCTTAGCAGCGGAAGCGCTTGCTGATTATCAAAATGGCAAGGCTCGTGAGCTTTGAAACATTTCACATCGGCAAAATTCTGGCAATATTCGATGCTTTGCCAATTGAACCAGCAACAGGCCCGTAATAACTACGAGCTACTTAAACAAAATCCTCACCACCCTTCGTTACAATTTAAATCCGTTAAAAATGGGGCATTCCGTAGTGCCCGCGTTAGCTTGGGTTATCGCGCCCTTGGTGTTCCTGTGGATCAGGGCGTTCAATGGTTTTGGATTGGTAACCACGCAGACTATGATAAATTGCTTGCCTGACAAAACGCTCAACCGGAGCGCGGCCTTCTGGCGCTTTATATGTTTCAAGCTCGTGGGCCGCGCCCGGTTAGCTTGGTGTTAGGCCTCAGAGAGAATCCAGTGGCGAACCTCGAACTCCGCTTCCCTCCCCCCTTCGTCGCGCTAGTCACCATCGTATTGATGTGGCTTTTGTCCCATACACTGCCCAAAACCAACGCATTCGGGACGACCCGAATTCCGGTTGCAATGGGTCTCGCTATACTGGGAGCCGCATTCGCAGTGTCTGGGGCTACGCAATTCAAGCGTGCGCAGACCACAGTGAATCCACGAAGGCCGGAAGGCACGTCTATTCTGGTCACGAATGGAATCTATAGAATAACGAGAAACCCGATGTATGTTGGGCTCATGCTAGTCCTAATGGGTTGGGCCGCATTCCTGGCATCCCCAGTGTCCTTGGGTGGAGTGGTCGCCTTCATTGCGTATATCACTCGGTTCCAGATCAAACCCGAAGAACGGATTCTTCTTGAGAAATTCGGCGAAGAATACCGAACCTACATCTTGGGGCGGCGCAGATGGATTTGAGCACGTAGGGTGCTGTAAACGCAGAGGACCACAAGCCGGGCTTGAAACCAGCCGTTCAAATACCCCAAGTTTTAGGCGATTTTAGATATTAGGTTAAACTAAGCTTTCCTCATAACAACAATATTGGACAACATATGAAAAAGTTTAGTAGTTATGTTCTGGCGGCTTTTACGACATTGGCGCTATTTTCGTTTCCCAATGCCTATGCACATACGGCAGCGCAGAAATTTGGCAGGGGCTTGGCTGGAATGACCTGTGGCTTCCTTGAGATACCGGGCAATATTGTTCAGGAAACACGCGCTAGAGGGGCGATAGGTTTCCCTCTCGGCTTGGCAAGGGGTTTGGGGATGACAGTAACCCGTGAACTGGTCGGCGTTTATGAATTTGTTTCTGCACCTTTTCCTGCACCGTCAGGCTTTCGCCCGATTTTAACGCCTGAATACCCGTGGG
This sequence comes from Methyloglobulus morosus KoM1, assembly GCF_000496735.2. Taxonomy (GTDB): domain Bacteria; phylum Pseudomonadota; class Gammaproteobacteria; order Methylococcales; family Methylomonadaceae; genus Methyloglobulus; species Methyloglobulus morosus. The sequence goes on along the minus strand of NZ_AYLO01000044.1, from coordinate 552 downwards.
ATTATTTTCATTAAACTCGGTTTCTTTATTGTTAAGGAAACCCTGAACACGTTGATTCGGTTCATGCCCTTCGGCTTGCTCATGAGATCGTTTGACAGGCTCACCACGAACGGTATCAACGCCTTGCCGTTCGGCCTGGGCTTTCGGGGAGTCGCTATTTTTGCGAAAGCTTGTTTTGGGCATCCCAGCCCAAGCAAGCGGCAAAAACTTAACGCGACCGCTCATGCCTTCGGCGCCCCAGCCGTCCTGCTACGCTAGCCATCGACCACCAACAGCGGCCGATGACGGCGCTGCGCAAATGACTCGACGCGATTTCGTATGGCTTTGCATTTTCACTCCAGCGCTGACGCACATCCGTGAAAACGCCCAGCCCTATCGCTTCTGGGGACTACTCGGCTTCCCGCCTCGCAGCGGTCGAAGGGCTTTTTTCTCATTCCCACGCCCCTGCGTCACTGCCATTAAGTTAAGAAATACTTTATATTAAAAACAGTGAGATAATTAACCTATTTAAAGTAAGTTATGAGTAAAAAACGTGCACAATCCATCTTAGCC
>NZ_AYLO01000043.1 GCF_000496735.2 Methyloglobulus morosus KoM1 | reverse complement strand
TCTTTAATGATTAAATTGAGATAGGCGTTAGCAGGTAACACTAATCGCTAGTGATTGAGCGGAAAACCTTAATTCAACATAATCCTTATAAAGCTTTAAATTTAGGTGGACGGTAAAACAGGACAGATCAAGACCCTATTATTTATTTAATTAAAATAAGGCGTTAGGCGGATACGGAATTTTTTTGGCTATCGACCGGCAAAAATAACTTTAATAACACACGACACGAAGCAGGCTACTCCAATGGGAACAAACAATCCTAAATCAGCGTCATCAAACCCCGGCAACACCCAGATGTTAGGCTTTCGTGCCTTAATCGTGGATGATTATCCACCGTTTCAAGAGATGCTGGCATCTAGCCTAGGCACATTGACCCACATAAAAGAGATTGACTTCGCCGATAGTGGCGAAAACGCAATCGAAAAGGCCGAAGCCACGCATTACGACCTCATTTTCCTTGATGTAATGATGCCTCCTGGGATCGATGGTTATGAAACTTGCACGCGTTTGCGGGATAACCCTGCGTACAAGAAAACGCCCATTATCATGGTATCAGGAAACGACTCTCCTTTTGACGAGGTTAAAGGTGTCATTTCTGGTTGCACCACTTACATTACAAAACCCATACAGATAGAACCATTCCTACAATTAAGTAACCGTGTATTAAATTGGTTAAATTCCACAAAAACATGAATCCCGGTTAACTTGGCCTTTAGGCAGTTCCAGAATGGCAAATAATAACGCCAAACCATTGAAACTTGCGCTCCATGGCATGGATAGCCGTGCTGTCAAAACCATGATGCTATTTTTGCAAGGCCCCTGTAAGGGGGAAGCTTTCGTCGTTATTGACGCAGAAGATGCGGATGTCGATATTTTTGATGCTGACGCATCAAACTCGAAGAAGCTACTAGAAAATCATTTGCAGACCAAAATACGGAGGCCCGTGGTCGTTTTGTCCCTGCGTGAATTTGTTCATGAAGGCATCCTGCACTTAACAAAACCGATCAAAACGCGCGATATGTTATCCGTTTTGGATCAAGCCAAAACCTTGACCATTGAGCTCTCAAAAAAAACGGCGGCACCAGAAACTTCTACACCGTCGGACCCTGTTGGAAAAGAAGATTTCGATCTTTTTAATGACGAACTTTTCGAGTACATCTCATCGTCCTCCTGGGATGAGCCTCCAGCACCGCAATCGGCCGCTGAAATCCTACGTGTGGTAACGGTGCCTGAAAATGTAGAACCCAAACCTCTCGTAACTGATCCGGTTAAAACCGACAAACTCCCAGGAAACCCAACCACTACGACATCACACCCTAACTTAGTAGCGCTATCGGTTGACAACGAACCTGAAGAAGCACCGGCTGGGTCTCAAACACAAGAACTCGAAACTAATTTAATGGTTCAAGAGGGAAATGTTAGGACTGATAACCCAAACGCGATCTCCGCCCGCCTAGCATCAAACCCACAAGCTATTATCGAAGAAATTGGGCAAAAGACAGGCGAGACCACCGAAAGACAAGAACTCAAAACGTATGTAAGCGACCTGGAGCGGAACAAGACACCCAAGCATCAAACCGCAATGCGCCTGGATGAAAAAGGGTTTCATGACTACATCGGTGAAATTGAAGAAATAAATGTCAACGACCCCAAACAGTTTGATAAAGCCCAATACGATCCGAATGATTACTATCAGGGTACTGTGCAATCAGCATTTGCAGAATGCCTCTCAAAAGGTCAAATTTTGTTGCTGACATCCAATTGGTTGTCTGTCACCTTATTCCCCAATACCAGGGAAGTGTGGCTTGATGCCAATGACATTGAGGTGAAAGGCCTCGCCGGGATAAAACTCAAACGTAAAACCGTGACGGAAACGACGCTTCTCGCCACAGTTGACCCTAAAACGACAAACGAAGCGTATCCGTTGGATAAATTTGAAAACATAGAGGCTTTTATGTGGAAATTGGCCTGTTGGACATCAAAGGGGCGCTATCCCCAGGACATTGATTACAGGCTACCCGTTTATTTAACCCATTGGCCTAATTTTACCCGCTTATTAATAACGCCACATGCACTCAGAATTGCCGCTTTGCTTATCCAAGGCCCCAGGACTATGGTGAATATTGCCCAAATGCTCAAAATTGAACCTCAATATGCGTTTATCTTTATCAGCGCCGCCCATGCAATAGGCATAGCCAATCAAGCCAAAAGAGCTGCCGATAGCTTAGTGCAGGCATCCGACGTTCAACCCAATAAAGCTAAAGGGTTGTTGAGCAAGATTATGAAAAAATTAAGGAATTAATCTTTTAGGGCCTTTAATTAAGCAATAGCTACTATAATACCTTGAATAAGGTTACCCAACTGGATGAGAATACCCAGCGATCACATCAAAAATAAATTTACCTTGCGAATGAGGGCGTTAAAAAGCTTTTTTAACTGATTGGACAATGAGTAACATTAATAAGAGACCTTTAAAAGTTGCATTACACGGAATGGACAATCGCGCCAATAAAATTATGGCGATGTATTTTCAAGGGCCATGTAAAGGCGCAGCACTTTTAGTGCCCGATCAAGAAAATGCCGATGTGGATATGTTTGACGGTGATGTGCCTGCTTCAAAAAAAATAATGGCATCATATTTACAGGAACCGTTGTTAAGGCCCATGATCGTTCTGTCTTTACAGGAATTTGTGCATAAAGGCGCCTTCCATATCAAAAAGCCGGTCAATGTGGACGATATGTTACGGGTTATAGGTGACACAAAAAAACTTGCCAATGCGTATGCTAGAAAATCGGCAATAAAGCAAAAAATCGCAACGCGTCGGGAAGCATTGGAACCAGAAGACATACAACAGGATATGTTGGAGTTCGACATCGATCAAGCCAAATTATTTTCGTCCGGCGAAACTTCGGATGAAAGCGCCAACATTGGTAGTGCGGCAGAAGAGCAAGTATTGGGCAGAAAAATAATTGCGCTTTCCGATTATAATTGTATGGATGGCAGCCCATCTTCAATACCCCATAACATTGAAGCGGAAAGCCAACACCCGACAAACAAACCCATTGCAATCGACAAGAATAAGGACGGCAACAGTGACTCAGCCAAGAATCAGTTGGCAATGTCCAGCGACCCGTATGAAACACCAAAAGTAATCGAAACAGATAATATAGAAAAAGACTGGTTTGACGAATGGTTCGAATCCCAATCGACAAACAGCGAAGAATGAAATTGGCATCAAAAACTTATGGCCCTATCCTCCCCGGTGGGCAAAGATCTTATAACCATTGTCCCTAAAAGGGCTAGGTTAATGGAAAATAACAAAAAACCATTAAAGCTTGCATGGGATGGATAGCCGCTCTACCAAGATTATGATGTTATTTTTACAGGGATCGCGTCAAGGGGTCGCCCATGTCGTGATAAATCCAGAAGATGCCGATAAGAAATTGGCCTAATTTTACCCGCTTTTATTAAATACGCCACTGCACACTAAGAAATGCCGCCTTACTGATGGAATCCAAGGAAGATGGGCGGTATTGCCAAAACGCCCGATATAAAGCCACAAGATGTATTCGTATTTATTAAGCGACACACCTATTGAGCAGCCAAGCAAGAGAGCATCCGATACGCTTGTGCAAGCTTTGGGCTGCAGCGAAACAAGAGCAAGAGTTTGATGAATCGCATCATTCGTAGATTAAGAGTTAATTAGGTATTAGGGAACACGCCACATGACGCAGTATAAAATTATTTTTACCGGCCCCGTAGGCGCCGGTAAAACCACGGCTATACATTCAATCAGCGATGTGCCACCCGTAAAAACCGATGCTTCCGCCAGCGATATGACCAAAGCCAGGAAGGCTTCAACGACAGTCGCGCTGGATTATGGCATCATGAACCTTGAGGATGGGGAGAAAATACACTTGTATGGTACACCAGGCCAAGAACGCTTCGACTTTATGTGGGATATCTTAGTTACCGGTGGAATTGGCTTGATTTTGTTGCTGGACAACACCCGAGCGGACCCATTCAGGGACATGCGGTTTTTTCTGGGTGCTTTTAAGAAATTCATTGATGAAACCCATGTTGCCATCGGCATCACACAAATGGACATCAGCAACAAGCCCACCATCGCCGATTACCATGCCCAACTGCAAGTTTTGGACTTGAACCCCCCGATTTTTGCCGTTGACGCAAGAGTCAAAAATGACGTGTCTTTGTTAGTGCAATCACTGCTGTATTCATTAGACCCTGGGCTGACGGAATAAAACATCATCTATACCGCCAAGAATATAATGCTACCCCTTTTTTTGGGCAGAAAAACACCTGTATATCATACGGCTCTATCGCATCATGCCCTGTAAGCAAAAATAAAGGTACTCTTTGCAAGTTACCGTAGAGACAAGCTAAACGGAAAATCTTCCTTTGGGCCGTTCAGAGGTTTCTTCATATTGACATCCTATTCGCCCAGCCTCACGCCTTGCTGTAAAGATAACCATGGGGAATATATTCCGTTCGAGCATTCGTTTGGAACGGTTGTTTTTTTCATACTAGGCGTCAACCTTTCTTTTGTGCGGGCTCTATCGAATCTTGTCTTGAAAGCAGCATTATTAAAGGAATTAAGATTATTAAAATAAAAACATACCCCCAAAAGTACCCCAATTAAATCAGTGCTGCCTTAAGTTTTGCTTGATATTGGCTAGTTATAGTTTCAATATCACGCCTAAATTTTTCTGATCTACGAAATAAGGCCGCATAATTTGTGGCTGTTAGATTTTATGACTTAAACACTTTAGCCAAACATGCCGAAATCTACAAATTATGCCGCCCTAGTATTGGGCGCAATTACTGTCTTTACCGCAATGGAAACAATGGCGGAATCTGACTACCGATGCACTGTTGGACGTGTTGCAATGGCATCAACAAAATCTGCAACAATCCTCGCATGGGAAGAAAAAATTCATATTGGAAAGCAATTCACAGTTGAACGACAAACTGGATTGATGGCGGGTATTCTCAAAAATTCATTTACAACTAAACCAGTCGTTATTGATGTTGGATCGAAAGACAACTCGTACAAGGTGGTTACAACAATGCGCTTAGATGAAGGGGCTGGCTTCGGCTCTAACATTTATGCACTGACAATTAATGAATACGCATATTCTTCACAGAAACCATTTGTGTTTCTAAATAACGATGTTGTGTATTTGGGTGAATGTGAGCATTTTTAAGGCTTAAATTGCATTTTCGAGGGATGAGATAATTCGATTCTTCTTATCTTTGTCTATGGTTTTTGCAATTTTCACGGCTGCCATAATCTGTTCTCTAACATCTGTTGATATTTTTCCCCTTAGTGCAGCAGGATCAGCCATTAATGCTCTTACCACTTCCTCGCGCATTATTGTCGTAATTTCGTGACATGCAATGTGAGAATCATAACTAAGAAAATTATGGTTCGCTGCATCAATTGAAACTTGGCACTTTAATAGATCAGGTCTGTTTTGAATATACGTATTAATTTCTGAATTGACTAAAAAAGATAAGTATTCAGGATCGTCAGTAGTAACAAGAACTAAAAACTTGGGTTTGGTAATAGTGGTAAGTTTTAACTCAAGCCTTACGACACATCCCGGCTTAAGAGCGTTTTCGATATGTGAACGCTTAATTTCAGATGGGAATTGCTCTCCAAGCGAAGCCATTAAATGGCATGGATGTAACTTAAAACTTCTGCCGCATTTTTCAGGGTTGCAATAATATTGTCGATACTGATTGTTTCATTCCCATTAGTAGACTTCCATGCGTCATCGTGGGTTATATCAGTAAGCTGACCAAAGGATTTTTGACCGTATTCTAAAATGGTTAGGTTTAAGCATTCTACTTCTGATTCGGATAGCACATCCATATTGCAATCACGTTTAGGGACTATGTTGCGGCCTTGTTTAACTTCAATTGATTCCAGAATAATTTCATCCCAATCAACATCAATAGAGGTGTGGTCGCGGTTATCTGCAACCTTCATCATATCGTATATTGCAGATGGTACTGGCCCATAGTCCATCGCTATATATTTATCCCCGCAAATTAAACGACCATACTCTTGTAAATGTAATTTGTCGGACAGGTATAGAATTTTAGAGATACTATGAAGCGTAGCTTTATTTGCTAGACCACGCGCAATATAGAGAATAGTCTCTAAAGCTTTTTCTCGGTCAAAGTGTTTAACATGGATTGGCATCATTTGTCCAATATACCGATAAAGTGTTCAAAAATCCATATCCAAAGAAAAGAAATATTTTAAAAAACACCTACATCCATTATTAAAACTGCAACATCAATGATCCAAGTTATCTAAATCCTTTCTTCAAAAACTTCTCTTGCTCTCGCAATAAAGCATACAACCCTCGCATCAAAGCCCGATTCCCACCCTTGTAGGCATTGCGTGAGGCTCTGGCCTTGCCTTCGGGTGTCCTTGCCCCTGTGGACTTATTCCAAGGCTGCCATTGCCTTATTTTCTGCGATTGTTGTGCCTGTTGTTCCGCTGTCCAGGATCGCGCTGCCATTTTGTGCCTCTAATAGTTCGTTTGGCGAAAAATTATTTTTTCCCGCGTGCGTGGGCGGTATGCCGTTATTCACCTGTTGGTGTCCGCTTGAAATATTGGCTTGCTTGGCAAAGATAACGGGCGGGTTCTTGATAGCCGCCAATGTCTCTAGGGTTGCCCGGCATTGGCTTTGGGCTTTCAGTGCCAGCCGTAGATAGGTTTCAATATTCCTCATGTATTCCTGATTCTTAGCCCGTCTTGCCAAATTGTTGAACAATTCATCCAGCGTATGCGCTTGAGACAATAACATGGCTTCAGGTCGTTTCATATTGCCATTGTTTACACTCTCGATTTGTAAAGCCAGTTCATCAGCTAATGCATTGACATCGGTTATGTTGCCTTGCCATTGCTGAATTGTTCCCGCTGCCTGTATTTCCGGCTTGGTCAATGTCCGCGCCATTGCCGTGTCTTCTGTTTCATCATGTTGTTGGCAAACTTCCACAGCATTTTTTGGCTTTGTTGCTGTCTCGGTTGTCGGCCTTTTTTTTGTTCCCATGCGTGTGTCTCGGTCAATGCTTGATTTCAAGCGGGATAACACCCTGGTAACAGTACAGGGTATGGTAAATAATAGGCACATCCCGTATGGTGAACACTAAAGGCAAAAATGGCAATACCTAAGTTATTGATTCATTTAGAAAGGCGTTCATATAATGAACACCTGTTCACGATACGGCACGACTCGTTCAGCAGTCGGCACAAAGCGTTCATATTATGAACAAGCAAATCACAATTCCGGTGTCCAGGTTTGCCATTCATCGGTCGGCTTTTGATCGTTGAATTGACGGAAAGTCAGCCGCCATCGCCTCGCCAATTGCTTGTAGTAATGGCCTTCCAGGACTAGCCTAATAAAGCCGTGTGATTCCAGTTCCCTGAATGCCTGGTGCGCCAGACCACGGCAACAACCTACGCGCTTTTGGGCTTCGGTGACGCTGTAGGCTATCGGTTCGTACATCCGCCAATGGCATTGCATCAAGACCAGCAACTTAACCGCATTGCCGCTTAAATCCAGGTAAGCGGCGGAACGGATCATATCCACGTCTTGGGCAATGTACTGCTTTTTCGGAACTCTAACCCTGCTCATATCAGCCGCTTAGGGGGTTCGTTCGTTCAACCACAAAGCCAGCCAAGGTATTTTTAACGCTTTGGAAAATATCCTTATAAGGCTGTTGCTTTTCCATGCCTACGGTTAATACCTGAGCCGCAATCAGCTCAAACGTGCCAAGGGTGGACAACTGGATTGCGGTCAATAATTCCCTAACCTCGGTGGCTTGCGGCTCAATTACCAGCATGGCCTTATAAACTGCATTGGTGATATTTGAAAAGTAGCGGTCAGCGTTTTGGCTGCCCCTTCCTTTGGCATAAGCCACGAAAGCCTGAATCGCATCGGTCAGGATGCCCCGGCTGTCTTTGCCGGATAGACGAGCCACTTGGTAGGCTAGGGTTTCACGCTCTTTGGCTTGGCGGTCTAAAAGTTTCCGTACCTTCAAGAATTCATCGACTAACCGCTTTTGACCTTCCTTCGACTTCCTGCCCCCAATAAAGGGCATGGCCTTCAAAAATCCCGCTTCGTTGAGTTCGTAACAGGGATATTCCTTACCGCGTTTTTTATATGTTCGCGGCACAAATTCGTGCCGTGAGATTGTGGCATCTGCTATCAATTCGTTAACGGTGCGAAGTACGCTTTTATGTTCACGCCCGAATTCTTTTGCTATGCCCAGGCTGTTAATGCAAACTTGATTATTCGCCCCGTGGATGATTAAACGGGTTGACAATGAAGTTTCCGGTTGATTAATTTTGACGATCTGTTTTTCGGCAGGCTTCATGACTTACCCCCAAAACTTTCGATCAATTGGCGAATATCTTCCACACGCCAAGCGGTTGTGCGTTCGCTTAGCTTTACAGGTTTAGGGTATTTTCCTGTTTTTACGCCGCTTAAAAACGATGATCGGCTTATAGGAATTAAAGCGGGGATATTTCGATGCTTACTTCCCCAAATTTGCCAGCCTCTGAGAAAGCCAGCTTCGGGAAGTTGTTTAGACGTTGTTGACATAAGTAAATCCTCCTCGTTGAATTTACCTACATTTTAGGGGACAGCTTTATACTGTCAATACATAACTAATTGTTTTATAAAGATATATTTGATTTACAAAGTAAAGTCAGAGTTTACGCTGTAAACTAAGATTTTCTTTCCAAGCCCTTACGTAGCTTTCCAGCGTCGACCGTTTTGGTTGTGGATTAGCATTTTTCCAAACTTCGCTTTTTTCTAGTAATATGGCTGCGTCTGTTGCTTTTTTATTGGGGTCGATGTTTTTTTCCCAGTAATCCTTCAACATACCTTTAGTGATTTCAAATTTATCAATCCGGCCTTTGTTTGCTCTTTTGGCTGATACAATTACATTGGTTTGTCTTATGTGACCGCTCATTTCATAAGCAGACGACATCCCTAATAACTGATTAGCAAAAGTCATTAGCCTTCGTTTATCGTTTTGATTTATTGCTAAATATCTACTGGCCTCGCAGCAAGCCAACGCTAGTGCCAATACAATTTCCGCACATACTTTGTCATTTAAGAGGCTTTTACTACGTTCTAAATCGAATTTATCAGTTAACTTATCAACATCCATACATGCGTTACCCATCAAAATCCTTCTACTACCGTCAAAAATTTTCTTTTTTCTATCTACATCGTTTTCGGTTATCTGATTGATTTTGTAGAATACTGATTCTTCAAGACACTTTAAATCATCAGAATCTATTAAAGGACTCATAAGAGCGTCAACAATCTTATCTCGTGCTGATCTAGTCATTTACACTCCGTCAAAGTGATAAACCGTCCTGAAAGGAATAACCGGAAACGGGGGACGAATCCCGCTTGTTGCCCCGCGAAGGCTATCCGGCTTAAGTTATTGTATCAGGTGATTTTATTTTGAGCAGATCAAATAATATAAATCCTAAGTTATAGAAATAACTTTTAAGGTTTGGTATCTTGGCCTGTTGGTATGCCTAAAAATCCCCTTACTATCCAACCAACTATCCATGAAAATAGCCAAATAAAAATCAAACCTCCAAAGACAATAAGTAGGCATTCTTTGATATTTTCCAAACGAACTGACCATACTTCACTATCAGCCCATTCTTCATCGGCTTTATAAAGTTTGAAGCTATCAGCTACTTTCTTGGTATAACTTGATACTTCATTGGAATATTTCTCGAATCCTACATACTGGCTTTGTATTTTGCTATCGTCAATGCTAGCAAAAACCTTGGCAGTACCACCTAATTCGTCCTTTGAGGTCTGTTTTTGTTCCTTAGATTGCACTTGTAGCTTAGACAGTTCGGAATAATTTGTTTTTGCGTAATCAATAACATCCTGCTCTGTCGTGCCTTCTGGTGCGGTTATATCAAATTGTTTACCGTCTGGGCTGGTCACACGGTATTTATGTAATACATGAGTTTCTGTGGTTGAATTAAGTTCGGCCAATATTTTTGGATCAGTTACTTTTTTCCAAACAGGAATTAATTTCTTGCCACCATTAATAACTTTTGCTTTAAAGCAAAGTGTCGCACTAACTTCTGTTCCTGTATTTGTGTAGGCTGAAACATATTCTGTTGCGTCTTCATTCTCGCACCCATTATTTTTACCATTCATTCTTATTGGCACACTACCAGGCGAGTCCACTTGAAAATACGTACGAAGGTAAGGGCTTTTGATACTTTGAAATTGAAGTATTAACCCACCTATAACCCAAAGCACCGCTATTAACTTGGTAATCCTTCGTGCGCCTTCAAAAATATTTATTCTCATAGAAAGCCCCAACTTTGCAGTATTTTTGTTTATGCCGTGGTGCGAAACGGCAGCACGACTGCGCCTGCCTTCAAGCCGTCCAGGTAATCCGCCCAGGTTTGCATCATTGCATGGCGTTCTTTCAGGTGGGCAGTGCGGTTGTAGGCGCGTCCATTGGGGTCTCTAACGGCATGGGCTAGTTGATGTTCGATAAAATCAACCCGTACCCCCAGCACTTCATCTAAAATAGTCCTAGCCATAGCCCTAAAGCCGTGGCCTGTCATTACGTCTTTACCGTAACCCAGGCGTTTCAAGGCTGCATTGATGGTATTCTCGGACATACACCGATCACCCCTAGGTGTACGTTCAGACGGAAACACATAGCGACCATGCCCTGTTAACGGCTGCAATTCTTCCAATATTTTTATGGCTTGGCTTGATAACGGTACGATGTGCTGAACGGCGGTTTTAGAGACAAAATATCGCCATTCTTTCGCCTCAAGGTGTATGTGTTGCCATTCTCCGGTGCGTAATTCGCCAGGACGTACAAACACCAAAGGCGCGAACTTTAAGGCACATAGGGCAGTGAATGAACCTTGATAACTGTCAATTGCCCTTAGCAGTTCTGCAACTTGCTTGGGTTCGGTTATGGCGGCGAAGTGTTCGCCTTTGGCTACGGGTAACGCACCACGTAAGTCCGGTGTTATATCCCGATCAACCCTTCCAGTTGAAACGGCATAGCGGAAAACCTGCCCACATATTTGCAGGGTACGGTGGGCGGTCTCTATTGTGCCGCGATCTTCTATGCGCCTTAAGCAAGCTAGAATATCCTTTGGCAATATATCTGTTATCGGCTTACCGCCCAGCCAAGGAAAGATATTGCGTTCCAGCATACGTTTTGAGCGGTTGTTTTTGTCATCCCAATTATCTACTTTCTTTTGTCCCCATTCACGGGCGATTATTTCAAAGCTGTTTTCAGCCAGTGCTAACCTGGATGCTTTAACGGCTTTTTTGTTTTCGCTTGGGTCTATGCCATCGGCAAGTTGCTTCCTGGCTTCTTCGCGCCTTTGTCTGGCTTGGTCAAGGGTCACATCGGGGTACTTTCCTAGAGCAAGCAGTTTTTCAGTACCCCCAATCCGATACTTAAGCCGCCAATACTTTGACCAGCCCTTTATTCCTGGCATGACATGGAGATAAAGACCTTTGTCGTCTGACAATTTAAAAGCCTTGCCCAGTTTTGCCTTGTCGCCCTTGTGGGCGTTCTTACATGCGGTATCTGTTAGCATTTGGGGGTATCACCTTCTTTGAAAATGAAAGTACCCCCATTTTATACCCCCAATAAACTTGGATGTCAACACATCCCAATGCACTTCATTGGACAATAATACGGCATTAAGTGCCTTAAAATAAGCTACTTATGGACTTTGTTGGGACTTGTTGAATCGAGGGGTGGAGGCTGCGGCCGGAATCGAACCGGCGTACGCGGTTTTGCAAACCGATGCATAACCATTTTGCTACGCAGCCTTACAATCACTTGAAATAAAAAAGCCGCGACTTACACGCGGCTTTTTGTTTTTTGGAGCGGGAAACGAGGCTCGAACTCGCGACCCCAACCTTGGCAAGGTTGTGCTCTACCACTGAGCTATTCCCGCACTATGTTAACCAGTCAATTATCGATTTTTTTTAAGTAAGTGTCAATCTATAGTTCTTGTTATTGCACATCAATCGCGAGCACCCACCCGTCCTTGTCTTTGCAATCACCATCTAAGACCTTAACTTTTACGAACATTTTTTTATTTCCGCCAAAATCGGAAAACTCCATCACTTCAACCGGTGTTCCTATCGGCATGTGTTGGCATGGGGCCTTTCTGTCGTCTTCTTCGCTATCATCATACGCAGCCAATGTCCCTGGCACCGGAACCAATCGGACTGTGGCACTAGGATCTACGGTATTGGGGGCCTTTAAGGCGTATTTTTGACCTATTGCCAAGTCTTTAACGGTAGGGCCGGAAACCGTGCTTTTGGATCCGCCGCCGCTCATCATTAATATCAATAAGGGCAAAAACACGGCTATTAAAATGCCATAGAAGGCTTTGGGGTTTTTTTCTTTTAAGCCCATAAAAACAGTAAGCTGGCTGCTTATGGTCGTTTTTAGTGAGTCTACTGCCTTGTTCACATTGTCTTCGTTACTCATTTCTTTTCCTCATGGTTTGTAATTTTTTATTATTAACTTTTACTTTGCGTTATCGCAAAGTGTTAAATATCTGGTGTTGCAACTATATTACTTAAGTAAACTTCTGTTAAGACCGACCCTTCAGATTGGCTGAAAATAACAGCCTACTTTGCCCTGCCTACTCACCGAACCAACTTACCACGAAGTAAAAACTTTTCAAGTGATTTGTTTGTTGCCCACACAAAAATGCAATTGCGTTATTAAAATCAAATAAAGTCATAGCCTTTTTTGGGTTGTTCTTGGCCAGCTTTTGTGGCGACTCGGTTACATTCAAATTGCCAATACCCTAAACCTACATTTTTCTTATTTTTTAAAATAAGGTAAATGATTTCCTGGCCAATCTGCATTTTAACAACATCGCTCTCCTTCAACATGAAGCTATCGACCACTAAAAAACTGGAATCATCCAATTGGCCTTCAGCGTTATAAAAAAGACCTTTAAGAGGTATTTCCTTTTCGGTCGCATTGTGCATAGCATAGTAAACGGCATGGTAGTTCATCGTAATGATGCTTACCCCAAAACTGATTTTGCCGCTTTGCTTTGCCACGATCAGTTCGTTAACGATGGCTAAAGTGCGTCTTGAATCTGGCTGGTCAGCCCTCCTAAAGCTGATCAAATTACCTACCGACAACATGCCTGGCTTACTGAAAACACAAAACAATAACCGGTCAGACTCCGATTGGGCCAAGTTTTCCTGATTATTTTCACTTTTATTGATGAATTTGTCCTGGGATGGGCTTGAACCCTGTAGGCTGTGGGCGGATGCCATCCCAATGGACATGTAGCGGTCTAAGCGATCAATAAAAACGGCTTCTTTTTGGAGTTCAAGCCCCAACCACCTTTGCTCCAGGTATTCGAGCAGCTCGAGAGTTGGCTTCTCCTCTTGATTTTTCATGTGTATTGAGGCAAAGCGGGTTTGGCCCAAGTTAACGAATTTTTCCTTTTTTTCTAACGCCCTATAAAGGCCTATTAAATTGACATAGAGTGTCGCCGAATCCCTGGCGGTGTGCATTTCAACTTGCACGAAAGGCGGCTTATCCTCGTCAGTCAAGATCGCAAACTGATATTGTTGCCCCTCAACGGCTTCAGCACTTAGATTAAAGAAAGGAAATAAGTTTTCAATAAAGCCATACACTTGAATAATTTCTTTTTGCATCAATCCGGTGGGCCTCGACAGGCTGAGCAAAATGATCTGGCGGTAACATTCTTCTGGGCTGCTCGTCTTAGTGTTCAAATTTGTGGCATCAGGGACTTTTACGGTATCCTTTTTAATCTTAATGCTCAGTTTGTATAATGAATGCAAATCTATCCATACCCAATCCGGGATCGGCAAACCCATAAGATAATGGCTGACGACAACACTGCTTAGCCCTTTAATACAGCGTTGCAAGGCCAACGCCAGGTTTTTCCCTTGAAACCAACCGACTTGTCGGTGCGTGAGTTCTTTTAGGACGACCCAATAGCCAATGGTGAATTCCCGCTCAATCTCGGTCAGGACTTGGAGAATTTTTAAGTCGTTATCTTCTTTCGGGAAAGCGGCTTTTATCAATCGGGAACGCAAATAATCTTCAATGATAAGAATTTTGGGGCGAATTTGCTCTAAGGTATCCAGCCGCAATTGAAACGGCATGGACAGGGAATTAAAATCGACAATAAAATCATGGAGCAACCGAGTGGCTAATCCTGGGTTGGCGGTCGGCAGCTCAAATAACCATTGCTCCAACGCTTTTTGTTCAAATTCTTTTAGCCGTCCATGCTTGGTTTCTTGCGCTGGAATAACAAGAAAAAATGAGTTTTTCACCTATTCACCGTTAATATCTTTGTTCCCTATGGTTTAGCGCCAAAGCCGGACATTTCATCTTTTGAGAAATATTTTCCAAGCCCAAACTCATCCTGATCCGCCTTTTCTAGTCATCATTCCTTTAGAAGGATTATAACCCAAGATTGCCAGTGTCATAAAAACAATAAGAGCGGCAAGGGTATAAACGAAGGCAGTTTGATTAAACTGCCCATACAAAGCATACCGAATCAACTCAACGGCCTGGGAAAACGGGTTATATTCCGCAAGCCGATACAACAAGGCACTGGATTCTTTGATTTTCCATAAGGGATACAGCGCCGTGGACATAAAAAACATCGGGAAAATCACAAAATTCATTACCCCGGCAAAGTTTTCTAATTGCTTAATGAATGACGACAACAGCAAGCCCAACGCACCCAACATTAAGCCTGACAGGGTTAACGCTGGCAAAATCCAACCAAAACCCGGTATTGGCGGGCGAATCTCATAACACCAAGCAATGCCCAGAAATACATAGACCTGTAAAATGGAAACTGCCGTGCCTGCCAATAACTTCGACAACAGCAAAAACCAACGTGGTAACGGGCAGGTCAACAGGATACGCATACTGCCCATTTCGCGGTCATAGACCATGGACAACGAACTTTGCATCCCGTTGAACAGCTGGATCATGCCGCATAAGCCCGGCACGATGTAGACTTCGTAAAGAATATAGGTTTCATAAGGTGGACTGATCGCCAGCCCCAATGCCGACCTGAATCCCGCCGCAAAAATGAACAGCCACACCAAAGGCCGCACCAAAGCGGACACAAAGCGTTCGCGCTGGGTCACGAAGCGCCAACATTCCCGCCAGATGATGCCCCACATCGCGCGCCAGTAATGCAGGAATTTCATTCTTGCGTTCCTTGCGTTAAGGCATAGAAAGCCTCTTTAATCGTCGCAACACCTGTTTGTTGCAGTATTTCAGCAACGGATCCAGCCGCCTCTATCTGGCCTTTGTGCAAGATAATCAACTTATCTTCGGGGAATATTTCGTCAATTAAATGCGTTGCCCATAATACGGCGATATTTTCATCCTTAGCCAAGTGATGGACGTACTCGACAATGTCCTGACGGCTTGGCACGTCAAGCCCAACTGTAGGCTCATCCAGCAATAACAAGCTGGGTTTATGCAATAAAGCGCGGGCAATCTCCACCCGCCGCCGATGGCCGCCATTCAATTGGCGGATTTTTTCCTTACGTCGTTCGTACATGTTTAGCCGTTCCAATTCCTGCTGGATACGCTGTTTGGCAAACTTGCCGCCCATGCCATGCAAGGCTGCGTGATAATCCAGATTCTGCATCACCGTCAAGTCCATATCCAAAGTGGATTGCTGGAATACCACGCCCAAACGGCCCAATGCCTTGCTAGTTTGCTTTTTGATGTCGAAGCCACACAACTCGATTCGACCGCTACGGGCATCGTACAGCCGGGTAATGAGAGCAAACAAGGTACTCTTCCCCGCGCCATTGGGGCCCAATAATACGGCGCATTCGCCCGCCTGGATCTCAAAACCGACGTGGTCTAACGCTTTTTTGCCACCGTATGAAAAGCTCAAGTCTTTGACAGACAAGGCTGTAGCCCGGCTATCTATTTGGCTAAAAGCTAACTTCATGGCTTAACGGCAACGCCCCAAGGAAAATTGCCAACGCCTACGGATTTGGTGACGGTTTGGCTATCCAAGTCAATAATGGAAATATCGTTGCTCACGCCATTGGTGGTATACAAGCGTTTTTGGTCGGGCGAAAACGCCAAGTTCCAAACCCGTTGTCCAACCAGCAAATATTTTTCGACTTCATACGTTTGTGCGTTAACCACTGCCACGCGATTGGCGGGGCCTAATGCCACATAACCGAGTTTGCTTTCTTTGTCGATGACGACACCGACAGGTTGAACCTTGTCTTTGGCTACGCCTTGGATTTCAAATGTAATGCGCTTCAATATTTGTTTCGTATTGGCATCGACTATGGTCAAGGTGCTGCCCATTTCTGATGTCGCCCAAGCAAATTTACTGTCGGCTGTAAATGTAACCGCGCGTGGACGCGCATCCACCAGTGTATTCTCAACAATCTCGTTGGTTTTGGCATCGATCCAGTGCAGCATATTCGTTGTTTCAGACGCACTTATCACCCAGCGGTTATCGGGGCTAACGGTAATCCCTTCCGGTTCAACCCCCACTTTAATCTGTTTGATGACTTTCTTTTTGGCAATGTCGATAACCGTCACCATGCTGTCGTCCTCATTAGACACATAAAGGCGGTCGCCTTTGGGATTGAGCGCAAATGTCTCTGGATCATCACTCGACGGCAATGTCCCGATTTCCTTTAAGGTTTCGGCATCGATCATCTTGACCGTATTGTCGTCGCTGACGGCTATGTACAAAACCTTATTATCTGGGCTGACGACGATGCCGCGTGGCCGTTGGCCGATTTCCACGGTTTTAATCAACTCGCCTTCCACCGGATCGATGAGCGCCAAGGCATTGTCTTTTTCCAGGGTGACAAACACGGTTTCCGCTTGTGCTGAAGCCGCCAATATCAACGATAAGACACTGCTTATAACTTGCTTATTCATGTGCTTTACTCCATTGGCATCCGGTTTCCGGCTGGTCGTAGCCCAAGGTATCCAGTTCGGTTTTAGGATGCAGAAAACCTTCAATCGGCGCAACCGCGACTAATGATCGGGGTGCAGCCAGCAAAACGGGTTGCCGTAGCTGATTGTCCCAAGGCCGGAACGATAGCGGCGTCCCCTTATAGCCTTGAAGGGCAAATGGGTCGCTTAGCAAATAATCTTTGATTGGCTTCAGTTCATTGGATTTCGTGCGGGTTGCTGCTTCACCAATCGACCGTACGGCTAAATAAGCACCATAATCCTGCTCTTCCATCCAACGTCCGGCTTTCTCCTTAAAACGGTTTTGGATTTGCGTCGCGCCCCATTGCTCATGGGTTCGATGCCAGGATGTCGCCACCAAGCCTTGTGTGCCGATCACAGGCCGAGGAATCCAGGTGCGGTAATCCAGATACTCCCCAAACTGGCCTTGCTCATCGGCAACCACCAATACATCGTAATCCTCGTCAATTTGGGTAAATACAGCGACATCGGATTGCGCTGTCCGTCTGGCATCAAAGGTGTGTTCCCAGGGCTTTTCCTGGACTATCTTCATGTTAAATTTTTTTGCAGACCGTTTGATGGCTTCTGCATAGCGTTTGTCTTCCTCAGTCGCACCCACTACCAGAAACCACTTCGTCCAGCGCTTTTTCATCAGGTACTGTGCGAGTGCATCGGTGCGCATGGCTCGGCTGGGCAAAAGATGCAGCACGTTCGCCCGACAATCCTTGTTACGCAAGGCATCATCGACGGTTGCGGCATCAAACAACAAAATGTCTTTTGCTGCATCCAAATCAGCGACCTTATTGGTTATATCAGGCGCCAAATTAGTGACGACAAAAGCAAATTTTTTTGCGATATTCTTGTTGAACACCTCTGCAACATCCCCTTCTGCCGGAACAATAAATTTTTCCAATGAGAAGGTTTGTTTAGTATATTCCCCTGTCGTGTTGTTATCTTCAATTGCAAGCTCAGCCCCAAAAACCCCTTTATTTTCGACAATGGGATCAAGATTAGATAAAGGCGGACGCACTTTCTGGATTTGCATCAAATAAGCAATCTTGATATCCAGGTTTCCTTTTTTCGTCGTCTTCGCAAAAAGGAAATTGGGGACAGCTAATTGCAATACAATAAAAGAAACCGACATGAATCGGGAAAAGAGTTTGGTTGATCGCATTTTTAGGGCAAACTTAACGGACAAGTGTTAATTTTAACGGATTAAGCAAAATATTTTATGTTAATCCCAAAGTTTAAAGCCAAAATTTGAAATATATCGCTTTAAGGTCAATACTTACACTCACTCCCCTTATCAGACCCTCATCATTTCAATGTCAATCCCCAATCAACCCCCATCGACTGATGGCAAATGGTTTAACAAGGAAATTCCAAAGCCATTCAAGTCCAACCAACGCAAGAGTACCCGCTATATTAGGAACGATATTGGCATTACGTTACGCAAAATAGGCCTATTAAACCTTAGGTTCCTAAAAAACAGGGACATCCCCGTAAAGCTGGTAGACATCAGCAGCAGGGGAGTAGGTGTCTTGATAGCCACGCACTTGCGGCTCACCTTCAATAAGAAAGTCGTATTAATTATCCGATTTTTTGACTTTAAAGAATTTGAAGTTGCAGGCACAGTTGTACGCGTATCACCCGGCATTGTACAGATTTATGGCATCAAATTTGATCATTTAAACAATGAACTGGCAGATTACTTATTGAAGACGCAAACAAAATTATCATTCAAATAACCATAAAAGCCCAAGCCGTTAGGCAACGGCCGCTCAACGATTTGGCAGTATTTTGCCGTTCAAATGGAACGTGACCGCCGCTATGACAAGCATTGTACTCAGCGATATTTATATCTATCCCGTCAAATCGCTTACAGGGATTAGCGTGTTGCGTTGCCCTGTGGTGGAAACGGGCTTAAAGTACGACAGGAAATGGATGTTGGTCGATTCTGAACGTCAATTCCTTAGCCAGCGGCGGTTGCCCAAAATGGCTTTGATAAAAACGGCCCTCACCGAAAAAGCGCTTATTCTGTCTGCACCCGGTATGGACGATATGACCCTGCCGCTAGAACCAACGACAAGCGAGATCGTCCCTAGCACTGTCTGGCACGATCAGGTGGATACCATCGCCGTATCGGCTGAGGCCGATGAATGGTTCAGCCAATTTCTCAGCATGGACTGCCGATTGGTCTTCCAGCCGGATTCTGCAATCCGTCCTGTAAACCCCGATTTTGCCCAGCCAGAGGATCAGACCGCACTGTCGGATGGCTTCCCATTCCTACTGATATCGGAAAACTCGCTGGTCGCATTGAATCAAGCGATGCAGCTTGAGTTGGCTATGATACGCTTCCGACCTAACCTTGTGGTGTCGGGCTGCGAAGGCTATGCCGAAGATTTTTGGCGTGACATCACGATTGGGAATATTGGCTTTCGCTTACCTAAACCCTGCTCGCGATGTGCTGTGCCAACCATCAATCCAGAGACAGGGGAATCCGGCAAAGAGCCGCTTACCACGCTTAATCGCCTCAGAAAATGGCAGAATAAAGTGTATTTTGGACAAAATGCCTTGCACAATGATCTAGGCGTGCTATCCGTAGGCGATAGCATCCAAATCAACTTGACGGGATCTCAACAGCCACCACTGTCATTGCCGGCATAGGGTTTTAAGCGACCACTTACCCATCTCTGGCGTACCGGCCCCTAAAATGCCGATTTAATCGGACTGCACGCAGTCAGAATCTAGGCCTGCATGTCCAGACTGCCAAGGAAAATTATCGGCCTGACTGTAACCATGAACAAGTTTTGGCAAGCTTTGGATACCCGGTCAAATGTCCCATAAGGTGTTATGAGATCAAGTCGGCCTTGAAAAAGCCAGCAGACGACAGGAATTTTTCTCGCCATGAATCTAAAAACCCTACTTAAGCGCCGCAGCTTTACTGCATTAATCAATTACAGTAGTATTTCAACTACAGTAGTATTTCAACAAAAATAAGACATCACCCTAATCCCGAACTATTTATGCTACGCTGTTTTGGTGTATTCTTGCTCCCAACACTTCCAACTATATAGACCTAATGTCCCTAACCGATAACCCAATTCCGGCTAATTTTATTCGTCATATCATTGGCGACGACCTCAAGAGCAACAAACATAGCAGTAAGGTTGCCACCCGGTTTCCGCCGGAACCGAACGGCTACCTACATATCGGCCATGCCAAATCCATCTGTTTGAATTTTGGGCTTGCCGCCGAAAACAACGGCACCTGCAATCTTCGATTCGACGACACCAACCCCGAAAAAGAAAGTATCGAATACATGGAATCCATCGAACGGGACGTGAAGTGGCTGGGCTTTGACTGGGACGGCCTATTCCATGCCTCCGATTACTTCGAGCAGTTGTACCAATATGCCGAACAACTTATCAAACAAGGCCAAGCTTACGTCGACAGTTTATCGCCTGAGGAAATCAGGGTTAATCGGGGTACGCTCACAGAGCCGGGCAAAGAAAGTCCAGATCGCCATCGTCCCATCGAAGAAAACCTGGATTTGTTCCGGCGCATGCGGGCAGGTGAGTTTGCCGACGGCCAGTATGTCTTACGCGCCAAGATCGATATGGCATCGCCGAATATCAACATGCGCGATCCCGTCATTTACCGGATACGCCGCGTCCATCACCATCGTACCGCCGATGCCTGGTGCATTTACCCCATGTACGATTACACCCATTGCATTTCAGATGCCTTGGAAGGCATTACCCATTCTATCTGTACCTTGGAGTTTGAAGATCACCGCCCGCTTTACGATTGGGTTTTGGAACAACTCAAAACCCCTTGCCACCCACAACAAATCGAATTTGCCCGCTTGCAATTGGAATACACCATCGTCAGCAAACGTAAACTCAATCAACTGGTGATGGAAAAACATGTCAACGGCTGGGACGACCCGCGAATGCCAACCATAGCAGGGCTAAAACGGGCGGGCGTAACCCCAAAAGCAATCCGCGAATTTTGTGAACGCATCGGCGTGACCAAACAAAACTCCTGGATCGAAATGTCGGTGCTGGAATACTGTATCCGTGAAGACTTGAACGAAAACTCTCCACGGGCAATGGCCGTCATGAACCCGTTGCGGTTGGTGATAGACAATTATCCTGACGGCAAAACCGAGCAATTAGTCATCGGCAATCATCCGCAAAAACCGGAACTCGGCAACCGCGATGTGCCCTTCAGCAAGGTGATCTTGATTGAACAGGATGACTTTGCAGAAATTCCTCCACCGAAATTTAAGCGCTTAGTGAATGGCGGTGAAGTTCGGTTGCGCGGCGCTTATGTCATCCAGTGCAATGAAGTGCTCAAAGACGATAACGGCAATATCGTCGAACTACGCTGTACTTACGATCCTGATACGCTCGGCAAAAATCCCGAAGGCCGCAAAGTTAAAGGGGTTATCCATTGGGTCTCCGAACAACACGCCTTACCAGCCGAAATTAGGCTATATGACCGCTTGTTTACCGTGCCTAATCCCGACAATGAAGCCAATTTTCTGGATGTATTAAACCCTGATTCCTTACAAATCCTTAGCGATTGCCGCGTTGAAACCAGCCTGGGTAAGGCCACAACCGATAGCCGCTATCAATTTGAACGGACGGGTTATTTTTGCCTTGATAGCAAAGACAGCGTGGATGGCAAGCTGGTATTTAACCGCACTGTGACCTTGCGGGATAGTTGGGAAAAAGATTGAAACCCATAAAGGTGTTCTGCTTACTGATTCATGTCGAAACAGGGCGGACGATCAATACCGTTAAGTTAAGAAAAATAGCTCCCTCTCCTGCTGGAGAGGGCCGGGGTGAGGAGAATAAACGCAGGAAAATTCCTTAAAATCCCCCCTCATCCTAACCTTCTCCCTCAAGGGAGAAGGTACTTGAGAGCTTAACTTAACGGCATTGGGTGGACGATACCTCACCCCTCATAAGCAACAGGCTTTGTCATTCCCCCTGAATAGCGAGTGATCAAAGAATGCAGCACTGATTACGGCCTAATTCTTTAGCACGGTACAGCGCTTGGTCTGCCCTTTCAAATGCGGTCTCATGGGTATCGCCTTTAAAAAGCTGCGTAATCCCGCATGAAATGGTGACGCTAAGCGTTGTGTCGTTTGTTGTCAGTTCACTTTGCTCGATAAGGGAACGTAACTTTTCGGCCACTTTGATGGCCGAATGCTTGTTAGTGTGGGGCAATAACATCACAAATTCCTCGCCGCCAAAGCGGGCAACAAAATCCGCTCGCCTGATGTACTTGGTAAATTGGCTGGCAACGTGCACCAGCACTTTGTCGCCGACTTGGTGGCCGTATTGGTCGTTAACCTTTTTAAAATAATCGACGTCCCAAACCACTAGGCACAACGGCGTGTGATAGCGTTGCCAGCGGGATATTTCCATTTTTAGGCGTTCCTCATACGCCAATCGGTTCGGCAAATCTGTCAACGTATCGCGTAGCGCATTCGTGTTGGCGACGATCAACTTTGATTGGAGTTCGCCAGTTTCGGATTCCATCGTCTTTATCTTTTGGCTCAACTCTTCGAGTTGGCATTGGTACTTTTCGCGTTGGACCGCCTCTTTTTGCTTATGTTCTTGGATTTCCTTGGTAATCTGGGAAATGTGCGAAGTAATGGCCTGCTTCAACGGTTCCAGTTGGGTCGCACTACTGGATCGGTTTTGCAAATCGTTCATTTGGTCAGAAACCGATTGATCCAGCTTGCTTCTGCTGAAACTGGCATCCATCAAGGCGATGCCCGAATCAGTGACAGCCAAACCTAACGCAGTGAGTTGATCGCTGATATGGTTGAGGAATTTATCGATATCCTGTTGTTTCGGCTGGTTGTTGGCATTGATTTCTATCAGTAGGGAAATCACGTTATCCATCGTGGATTCAAAAGACAGCGTCGCCCCCTGGCTTGTCAATTGTTGCTTTATTATTTGCGCTTTCTGGGTGGACGCTTCGGGAATTTCAATGTGTTCAAACAATTGCACCAATTGGGCACTCACGAAAACAGGATCAATCAAATTCTGGTAGGCCTGGTTTTCTTCATTGGCCAGCTCGTCCGGCTCATTGTCAACAGGCCTGGCCTCTTCGGCATCAATAATCTTGGCAATGGCAGAAAATAACCGTTTGGGATCATCCAAGGGTTGGCAGCTTTTTTTAAGCAAGTTCAAATTCTGCTGTTGTTTATCCGAGGTATAGTGCTGAAGCAGAAAATCAAACAACAGGGAAACATCACTGCCCTGTTCTTGATGATTGCTTGCGGATGCACTCTTAAGCCGACTAAGGGCATCGGTAAATTTTTCAAGTTCGGTTTTAAGCTTAGTGCTATCCACGCCATTTTTTATGTGGCTCCGGATGCGTTCCAGGTAAGGTTCTAGTTGCGGGTCAACTCCTGACGCGGCAAAAGAAAGACGGACGACGGTTTTGCACAACAGTTCCTGTTCTACTTTGAATGCCTTTTCTGTCTGATCTTGCGCATCAAGTAAATTCAGATACTTATCTTTCCATTTATCTTGGTCACTGTCGTTATTCTTATCTGAAGACTTACTGAAAAAACCCATCGAATAGACCCCATTGATAAACGAATGCTAACGCAACAATTTGCTATACAAATATAGTCGTTCACCTAAGTTTTGTCCAAAAGGGCGACATTCTCTAATCGTTTACAAACTAGCGATTTATTTTTTAGGCCGACGTTTGCAATAGGCCGCCCTACGATGACCAGGACAACTAATCCGCAACCTTCCGCATTGCCTTGTTGTGCTTTTCGGGTTCTGGCTTTATTATCAACCTAATTTTACAGGCCCAATTGTGGGCTAAAAAATGGGGGTGAGCATGGGTATTTATAAACACATACTATTGGCTGTCGATTTTGATCAGGCCGAACTTATGGCAAGCAGGGCTTATGCCCTCGCGAACATCTTCAACGCCGAACTTAGCTTGATCCACGTAGTCGACAGTATGCCGATTCCCGATGCGGGTTACGGCCTGGACACAGTTGTGGACGTGGATTTAACGCACGAAATGATTGCAGCCTCCAGAAAACAACTTTTGGGTGTTGCACAAAAGTTAGGCATACCTGAAGATCGCCTTTGGGTGGAGATGGGTAGCCCAAAGCTCGAAATAACCCGCGTTGCCGAAGAGAACCATATTGACTTGATTGTGGTCGGTTCTCACGGACGGCATGGGTTGGCTTTATTGCTGGGTTCAACCTCTAACGGCGTCCTCCACCACGCCCAATGTGATGTGCTGGCCGTGCGGCTAAAAGATGATTGATGATGCCCATCCATTTGCAATAGGATGCGTAATGCGGAATATACAATAACAATAAAATGACACCAACATATTATAAGGCGGATTAATGATAGGCGTTATCAAAGACTATGATCCTGAAACCCAAACCGGCTCCATAAGCAACGGCAAGGAAGTTTTTCAGTTTGAAATAAATGGCTGGATCGCAGGCGCGGCACCGGAGCAAGGCGACAATGTTAAATTTGACCTTAGAGGGGTTAAACCCTACAACATCAATCTTTATGCCGCTTCCCTCGACAAAGGGGATGCCGTCAAACGAAAATGGGTTGCGATATTATTGGGATTTATTTTCGGCTGTGTCGGGGCGCATCGTTTTTATCTAGGGTATTACCGCCTTGGTGTTATCCAACTCATCGTCAATACTTTGCTTATCCTCGTTGCCGGTTTGCCGGGTTATGCATTCCTTTGGGGATTTGTTGAGGCGATATTGATTCTAGGCGGCCATATCGACAAAGACGGCCAAGGTAGGCCGTTGAAATAAAGTCACGCTGTATGCCAATAAAAAAGGCTTTGTAGGTAACTACAAAGCCTTTTTTGCTCTTCTCAAACGGGACGATGCCGCTTATTTAGGTACAACATTGACTGCGGTTAAGCCTTTTGGACCCGTTTCAATTTCAAAACTGACGGACTGGCCTTCATTCAAGGTCTTGAAACCTGCCCCTTGAATAACAGAATGGTGGACAAAAACATCTTCGCCACCTTCAGAGGGTGCAATAAACCCAAAACCTTTGGTGTTGTTAAACCACTTTACAGTGCCTGTGGCCATATCAAAAACTCCTATTGTAATAACTTACGGTTAACGCAGAACGACAACATTGATAACCGGACAACCATTTATAGCGGTAATACCTTTAATTCAACATCCCATTTCTGGTCGGGCGCTATTGTACTGATATTTTTCGCTAGATGCTATTATTGGATGATTTTATACAAGCCGTCCAGCACCAGGGAATTTGGGCTGACGATCCCGATCACGGTACGGTTATCGATCACTGGGGCACGAACCAAGTTATAGTCTGCAAACAAGCGCGAGCAATAGCGAATATCCATATCGGGATGGACTGAAATCACGGGTTTGCTCATGATTTCATAGACATTGACCCGATCCGGCGCACGGTCTTTCGCCAGGACGTGCCGGGCAATATCCCCGGACGTAATCAAGCCGTACTCATCATCTTCGTGACGTTTGTTGACCACTAGCACAGCGGTTTTGAGGGATTTCATTTTTTTTAGTGCATCATCGACGGTGGCGATGCCATCTATCGTACCAAAATCGGTTTTCATGACATCCTTGACACGGATGACAACGCGGTTTTCTATCATAGTTTATCCTCGAGTTCTTGGGTTAATTCTTCAACCTGGTGCATGACGCCAATCGCATCTTCGACATCTATTTGAAAAGCGATGCCGGTACCGGGCTTGCTGTCAAATTCAGCCGCTTTTGAAATTTTCTCCAATATATGGCGGCTTAAGCGTTCTTCGACCAGAAATAACAACACGTCACGTTGGGTATCCAAGGTCAAGCCAAAAAATGTTTTCGATTGTTTGATGCCTTCGCCACGGGCATGGTTGATAACCGTGGCGCCTTTTGCGCCATTGGCACGGGCGGTATCAAGAACCAGGTCGGTTTTATCATCTTCGACGAAGGTTATAATCAATTTAAAATGCATGGCGATCTCTAATATTTAAATTATTTAAATGAAAATCTATTTTTTGCCTATCCAGTGGGCAATTTGTGCGTAGGTTAACACAGTAATAATAGGAAATAGGCTGGCAAAAGCGATCAAACCGAATCCATCCAGGGCAGGGCTACGGCCAGGTATAGCCTGTGCCAACCCCAAACCCAATGCCGTTACCAACGGGACAGTGACCATTGAGGTGGTCACTCCACCGGAGTCGTAAGCCAGCCCGATAATCATTTTGGGTGCGAAAAATGTTTGTATGACCACTACCACATAACCTACGACAATAAAATGATACAGTTGCATCCCAGTAACAATTCGGAAAGTACCCAGGGCTAAGCCAAAACCAACCCCGATGGCAACCGCAATCCGGAATCCCCAAGGGCGAATCGTCCCACCTGAGATTTCTTCAGCCCTAATCGCAACAGCAAGTAAAGCGGGTTCGGCTAATGCCGTGGCAAAACCGATACTGGCAGCAAAGCCGTAGACCCAGGAATACGTTTGCCAAGCCACACCTTGCTCTAACGGATTAATGCCTAAAAATTCCGGCGTCGTCAGCTGTGATGCCATCAAGCTGCCGAGCGGGAATAAAGCCAACTCCAAGCCTTCCAGGAAAAAAACAATGCCCAGTAAAACATACAGGAAACCCACCAGCGTTTTTTTGAGATGGGGCAAAGGCCGACGAATAACCAATAGCTGAAAACCGATAATAACGGTAGCAATGGGCATAATATCCCGGCAAATTTCCAGCAGCTTTGTTGCAAAATGGACTATCCATTCAATCATCTAAGCATCCCGTAAGCCATGACAAAAATCATCGGGGTCAATGAGGCGAAAACGACCAGCCCGAAGCCGTCCGTCATCGGGTTACGGCCTTTGATCGCAGTGGCCAGCCCTACGCCAAGGGCAGTCAACAATGGTACGGTAATGGCAGAAGTGGCGATACCACCTATATCATAGGCTATGCCAATTATTTCAGCAGGTGCAAAAGGCGTTATGACTGCTATGCAACCATACGCGCAGAAAATCGGATAATAAACAGGCCAGCCTCGGATAATCCTTAATACCCCTATTAAAATGGCTAAGCCAACGGAAAAAGCGACGGTTATACGTAACCCCAAAGCATAGTTATTTTGGGCCGTCTGGCTTCGTTCAATAATCTTGCCCGCGCTAGCTATTTCGGCCGCTTTTGCAGCAACCGCCATCAATGCCGGTTCTGCAATAGCAGCACTAAAACCGAGACAAAATGCAAAGGTAAGTAACCAAAATAGGCTGCCTTTACGGGCAAAGGCATAGGCCATAGACTCGCCCAAGGGAAAAAGGCTTTGTTCTAGCCCTTGAATAAAAAGGGTAAGGCCAAGGACGACAAATAAAGTACCGGTAATTAAACTGAAAACATCGGCTACGGGTTGGCGAATGACCAATATTTGGAACAATAAAACGACAGTAAGTATCGGCGCAAGATCGAGAAAACCATTGAATAATTGTTTTAAAAAAGGGCTAATAAGCTTAAGCATCTAAGTATTTGAGCCTAGAAAGGAGAGTTAATCAACCCTTGAGTTAATTTTAAGCAGCAAACCCTACCCACTATTGCCGCTCCTATATAGAATAGCTTGAGTTAGCGTCTCGTAGTAATCAACTAAATAAAAATCAAATTCATAAAAGCCGACATGTGCAGTATTTCCTCGGCACAAACGGAATGCTCCATTAAATAATCATGCCATTCAATGCAATATCCCAAGCTTGTTAGGTTATCGAATGTCAATTTTCCCGCCTCTATAGCGATAACGCCATCAAGGATGCCGTGCGCCATAAAAATAGGGGTCGTTTTGCCAGCGACGGAACCTTCGCTGCGTAATTGATCTATAGTGGGCAGATACGTGGACAACGCCAAAATTCCTGCCAATTTTTGGGGGTATCTAAGGCCCACATGGAGGGCGATTGCCCCACCTTGGGAGAACCCCGCCAACATGATGTTTTCAGCAGTTATGCCCTTATCAAGCTCCTTCTGGATCAGCTTCTGGACAAGATCCGCCGATTGATAAATTCCCGGTATATCAACCGTATGTTTTTCCAAAGACATCGCCAAAATATCGAACCACGCCCGCATTTTCATGTGGTTGTTGATAGTGACGGGCTGAATGGGTGCATTTGGGAACACAAAATGGATATTAGCTTCAGCCTTCAACTGCAAGCTAGGGACAATACTTTCAAAATCATGTCCGTCTGCACCCAAGCCATGTAGCCAGATGACCGAATATTTATGGGTTGAGGTCGGTGTGATGTTGATGGTGCTAAGTTCTGGGTGCATGTAACGTCCGTAATCTTGAATAGGTTGCGATAAATATAGCCAACTAAAAGGGATTGCCTTCAAATTTTGGCAAATTGGGATCCATCACAACCCACGGCTGGGCATCGCTTACCCATATATCCTTTTCTGGTTTGTAAATGCTGGGATCGTCAAGCGTAACGGCGGATATCGGCCTAATCTGCGGAAAGCCACTGTTCCTTACGAACAATGAAGTGCCGCATTCTGGGCAAAAAGCGCGGTGCATCTTATTACCGCTGGCAGCGATAGTGATGAATTCCTTATAAGCCCCCGAAACGGTAAATGCAGCCTCAGGCACGATGAGGATCGCTAAATAGGGAGCGCCCGACGATTTTTGGCACGTTCGACAGTAACAATTGGCTGTCCTTAACGGTTGGGCAGAAATTTCATATCTGACCATTCCACATAAACAGCCGCCGGTAATCGGGAGTTTCATGACTGTCCTCAATCGTTTATGAACATGTTAGGCTTTCGTCTGGGATAATAGTTCAAGGGGGTTAATTAAGCAACCAAACCCACGCCATTGCCCATCTTCCTGGACATTATCATTTGGTGAAAACCAGACAAGCAATGTAATATGCTGGCATTAATCAACCTCAGATTTTTTATGAAGCCCGACAGCACCGTGATCAGAAAACGCTACGACCGGATCGCGCCGTTTTTTGACCTACTGGAAGCCCCCATGGAAGGCCTTTTTTTCAGGCAGTGGCGGGAACGGCTTTGGGCAAAAGCCGTTGGTTATCACATCCTGGAATTGGGGGTAGGCACAGGCAAAAATTTCGATTATTACCCCAAAGATGCCCGAATCACCGCGATTGACTTCAGCCCGAAAATGTTGCAACAAGCCACGCAGGCCAAAAGCCGGAAGAATATCCAGGTCGAACTGGCCTTGATGGACGTGCAATCCCTGAGCTATGCCGACAACAGTTTCGATACCGTCATCGGTTCGTTCGTATTTTGCTCGGTGCCGCTACCCATAAAAGGCCTTAAGGAACTGCACCGCGTCTGCAAGCCTGGAGGACAAGTGCTATTGCTCGAGCACGTTATCAGTTCAAACCCCATCCTTAGCAGGCTTATGAAATTATTGAACCCTGTCGTCGTTCAACTGTTTGGTGCCAATATCAACCGGGACACGACCAAAAATGTCAAAGCCTGTGGATTTTCATCCGTGCGGATTGACGAGCGTAGCAGTGATATACTCAAACTGATTGAGGCGACGAAGTGACTAAATATCTTCCAATGGGTGCAGGTATGTTTCGCCCCCTGTCTTAAGAAAGAAGGTTGGGACGGCGATGGAAACGCCCCAATAGTATCATTGCTATCAGGCATCAAACCCACTGATACAAAAACCACCCTGCCCGAGCCGTTAATTAGGTAAAATAGAAAAGAAATCTCAGACTAGCCAACTCCGTGAACCCACACCTAGACGATTTAGTACAAACGCCCATCCCCACCCGGCACGGCGAGTTCATCCTGCACTATTACAGCAACACCATCGACGACAAGGAACATATCGCCCTGGTCAAAGGCGACGTTGCCAATCAGGAAAACATTCCGGTACGTATCCATTCCGAATGTTTTACCGGCGACGTATTAGGCTCCAGGCGCTGCGATTGCGGCGAACAGTTGGCAATGGCGATGCAAATGATTAGCGAGGCAAAGTCGGGAGTCTTGATCTACCTACGCCAGGAAGGGCGTGGTATCGGCCTGCTGAAAAAACTGCAAGCCTATAATTTGCAAGACCAAGGCTTGGATACCGTCGATGCCAACATTCAGTTAGGGCATCTTGCCGATGAGCGTGAATACAGCGTGGCCGCCTTAATCTTGGAAAGCCTGCAAGTCAAATCCATCCAACTCATCACCAACAACCCCAAAAAAATAGATGCCTTAGAAGAATTAGGCATCCATGTGGTTAAACGGATTCCCATTGAAGTGACCGCCCACAAGGACAATCTCGATTACCTCAAGACTAAGGCCAAGAAAATGGCGCATATTTTGTTTGAACCGAAAAAATAAACTTTAGCCTATTGCCATACTCAATTCACGGATTTTTTATTCAAAAATATTCCCCATTGAGCCAGAAATGGACAACAATGCTGGCAAAATAACCCAGCAAAATAATGGGCATCCAACGCATATGTCCGGTAAACGTATAATTGCCCTTCATATAGCCCAGCATCCCGACACCTGGCCCTGATCCAATCGCCAGCAAACTACCACCAACCCCCAAGGTTAGGGTCAATAACAACCACTGGCCAGAAGAAAGGTTTGGATGCATGTTCAACACAGCAAACATCAACGTGCCGTTATCAATGAATGCCGACGATAAACCGATGGCTATATTTGCCATTGTCGGGCTCATTTGCCCAAACAAAAACTGGGCAACCGCATCGAGATAACCAACAAAGCTCATTGCCCCAATAATCATCATCGCACCATAAAAAAACAATAAGGTATCCCAATTGACCCTACCGATATTCCTAAAGACATCGAATCCCTGTGGGTCGTCGATGCGTAGCGTTTTTAATTTAAAAAAGCTGTAGGCATCGCCGCTTTCTTCTTTCCTGGTGCCGCTGGTTTTTATTAAGTAGTAAATGAAAAGCTGCAACAGTCCCAAACCAGCCATCATTCCGGCTGCCGGGGGTAATTCCAACACGACGTTACCGCTTACGGTAAGCACTAAGGTAACGATAAATAGAGCAATAATGCGCCATGTACCCCGCTTGAGCAGAACGACATCCTTAACGGACACGGGCTTTCCATTCGGTGCCCAAAATTGCATGACGACGGCTGGCACGAGATAATTAACCAGGCAAGGAATAGCCAACAAGAAAAACTGGCCAAAACTAAGGATGTTGCGTTGCCAAACAAATAAAGTCGAAACCCCCCCTAACGGGCTGAAAGTGCTACCGGCATTTGCGGCGCACACAATATTGACGCAGGCCAGGCTAATAAATTTTGGTTCCCGCTTCCCAACAACCATGACGATTGAACCCATCAACAAACAGACGGTCATGCTGCTTATCACCGTTGACAACAAAAATGTCAAACCACCCGTGATCCAAAATAATTGTTTGTACGTGTAACGCCTACTCAACAAATAAATCTGCAACGTGCGAAATATGCCGCACTCTTCCATGGTATTGATATAAGTCATGGAAACCAAAATAAACAGCAGCAACTCAATATAGGCTAAAAGATTGCTCTCAAATGCCAGCGCTGCCATTTTTGCTTGCCCATGCTGCGCGTAGTAACAACAAATAACAAACCACACCAAAGCCGACCCAAACACCATGGGTTTCGATTTACGCAGTTCAGTGACATCCTCCGACATCGCTGCAATATAAGCCACGACAGTAATTGCTATAGACAAGTAACCGATGACATGATGGGTCAAATCCGGGCTAACTGTGGCCGTTAGATTGCCTCCCGCATCTGCAATCACTAAGGAAGGCACAAATAACAAGGACAAGGCTAATAATAGAGGGTTCATGTTGCTGGCGTTGGCAGAATTGGTTGATTGCACTAAAGTTTTCAAAACAAAGTTTCCATTCTTCAGTTTTCACCGAATTATGGAAAGCATAGTCGTTAAACTTAAATGTGTAAGCCAGGTTTCCCAAATTAAAACCCAATATTTTTCGAGGCCTTATTATTTGGAGTTGCTGCCCTTAACTGGAGAAGGCTAAATTCTTAGAATAGTGCAAGAGACGTTAGCCGTATTTCAGCGTATGTTTACCACCGCAAAACACAAAGTTACTGCGATCTTAAGTTAAACAACATTGTTTTCCCGTTTGCCAACGGCGATGACGAAAACAATGATGTCTTGGTCATCAACCTCATAAACCAAGCGATAACCGGACAAGCGTAGTTTTATTTTGTAAGCAGAATCGAAATCGCGTAACTTATTGGCAGGACTATGCGGATTTTCCAGGCATTTTTCGAGTTTCGTCTTAAACTGGGCTTTAACGCTGTTGTCCAGCTTTTCCCGCTCTTTCTTTGCGCTGGGCAGGAATTTAAGCCTATAAGTCATCCAGCGCCACTTCAACCGCCAATGGCTTTTCCGCTTGTCGTTCCTTTACAATTTTACCGAGTTCGTAATCTTCCAGTTTTTCCAGCAACCGCTCATAAACAGCCGCCGGCACCAAATAAGCCGTCGGCGAATTATGGTTAAGGATCGCAATAGCGTCGCCTTCGGCCTTATTCAGCAAGGCAGAAGATTTTTTTTGAGTTCGAAAATGCTCGCGCTAAATGAAGCCAGGATTTGTTGCATAAGACACCCGAATAAGCACTAAATTAAGGGCTTATTTTAGAACTTTATAGCACTTGGCAAGGATAAATGTGTTATGCAGTTGTGTAGGGTGCGTTTTACGCACCATTTGCTGCATTGATTGCACACAGCTAAAGGGGCGAAAATATTATTTAAATTAATCCAACAATCTATGCTTTTCTAAGTTTTTACCTTCTTTTACTAACATACATATATAAGCCCTATCATTCCAGTCTTCGTATACAACGACAGAGTGAGTAAGGGCTTTATTCTTACATTCCACAAGACCTTTAACTCTACCAATCAACCTTTCATCTTCT
>NZ_AYLO01000042.1 GCF_000496735.2 Methyloglobulus morosus KoM1 | reverse complement strand
TAAAAAATCCTCATTATTGAATATAAAAGCGCTGTCCTTTCCAAGGTAAAGACAGTAAGTAATACAGCTTGATTCAACAAAGTATACATTTCAGTTATCCTATAGAATACAGTGAACCATTGATTATTCAAACAGTCCGAAGCGCTAACATTAATAACAACGAGGGAGCTATGAACGCAAGATTACTGATTGCGGCAATGTTGTGTTTGCCGATTTTGTCCGCCCATGCCGAACCCAAAGCCACCGAACACGTCCTGGCAAACGGCCTGAAAGTGTTGGTCAAAGAAGACCACCGCTCGCCCGTGGTGGTGTCGCAGGTTTGGTATAAGGTCGGTTCCAGTTATGAGCCGGGCGGCATCACCGGCATTTCGCACATGCTGGAACACATGATGTTCAAAGGCACGGATAAACATGCGGTTGGGGAGTTTTCCCGCATCATCGCCGAAAATGGCGGCGATGAAAACGCTTTTACCGGACAGGATTACACCGCTTATTTCCAAACCATGGCCGCTGACAAGCTCTCTGTCAGCCTGGAACTGGAAGCCGATCGGATGCGTAACCTGCATTTATTGCCGGAGGAGTTGAAAAAGGAACTCCAGGTCGTCACCGAAGAACGCCGGATGCGGACTGAGGATAATCCCCAGGGCAAAATGCAGGAACACTTCAATGCGATGGCATACAGCAACAGCCCCTATAAGCATCCGGTGATTGGCTGGCCTGCCGATATTGCCGCATACACGGTCGAAGATTTGCAGGCATGGTACCAACGCTGGTATGCGCCGAATAACGCCACCTTGGTTGTCGTGGGCGATGTCAAGGCGGAAGACGTATTCGCATTGGCTGAGAAATATTTCGCCCCGCTCAAGACCAGCGAGATCAAACCGCTCAAACCGCAAACTGAAATCGAGCAACTGGGTTTACGCCGAATGACGGTCAAAGTGCCTGCCAAGCTGCCGTCTATCGTCATGGGGTACAAAGTTCCGGTATTGAAAACCGCCCAAAATGAATGGGAAGCCTATGCGCTGGAAGTGTTGGCTGGCGTATTGGATGGCGGCAGCAGTGCACGGTTGACTTCGGCATTGGTGCGGGGCAAACAAATTGCCGTCTCCGCCGCCGCAGGTTATGGGCTGACTTCCCGGTTGTCCGACCTGTTTGAGTTGGAAGCCACACCCGCAGAAGGCAAAACGCTATTGCAAATGGAAACGGCATTAAAGGCGGAAGTCGCCAAGTTGCAAAGCAGCCTAATCAGTGAAGAAGAATTAAGTCGGATTAAAGCGCAGGTGTTAGCCAGTGCCGTGTACGAGCGCGATTCCAATTTCTACCAAGCCATGCAGCTTGGCATGTTGGAAACGGTGGGCTTAGGTTGGCAACGAGCTGATGAATATGTTGAGAAGGTCAATCAGGTGACTGCCGCACAAGTGCAGGAAGTCGCCAAGAAATACTTGCTGGAAGACCGCCTCAGTATCGCTTACCTTGAGCCGCAAGCGATCAACCGAACGACCTCTGACGTAAAGACAAAAGGAGTTGTGCAATGAATTTCAAATTAATCGGATTAGCCTTATTGGTATTTAGCCAATTCAGCTTCGCCACCGCAAAAATCGTACACTGGCAAACCTCGCAAGGTAGCCGCGTCTACTTTGTCCAAGCCGATGCCTTGCCGATGGCGGACATCCAAATCGTATTCGATGCCGGCAGCGCACGGGACGGGCAGCAATTCGGCCTTGCCGCACTGACTTCCGCCCTGTTGGACACTGGTGCAGGGCAGTGGAATGCCGACCAGATAGCCCTGCGTTTTGAAAGTGTCGGAGCCAATTTTGGTACCAGTGTTTCCAGTGATACAGCTTCCCTCTCCTTGCGGTCACTCACCGACCCAGCCTTGTTTGATAAGGCATTGGAGACAATGCACGTCATCCTGACCAAGCCGAAATTTAACAATGCCGATTTCTTAAGGGAAAAAAGCCGTACATTAGCCGCCATCAAACAACGGGAAGAGTCGCCTGCCGAAGTCGCCAGTGAAGCTTTTTCCAATAAGCTTTACGGAAGCCATCCTTATGCCCATCCTGATTCGGGAGTCAATGAGACCGTAAAGAAATTGAAGGCAACTGACCTCGCGCAATTCTATAAAAAATATTACGTCAGCAGTAATGCGATGGTCGTCATCGTCGGCAACCTGACCAAGGAACAAGCGCAGCAAACGGCTGAAAAACTATTGGCCGATTTGCCCGTAGGGCAAAAACCGGAAGCCATTCCGGATGTCACCATGCCTACGCAAGCAAGCGAACAGCGCATTGAGTTTCCTTCCACACAAACCCATGTACTGGTCGGTTTGCCAGGTACATGGCGTAAAGACCCTGACTATTTCAACCTTTATGTGGGCAACCACATATTGGGCGGCAGCGGCCTCGTCTCCAAGCTGTTTAGTGAAGTGCGGGAAAAACGCGGTTTGGCTTATAGTGCTTCCAGCGCTTTTTCTCCCATGCTGAAACAGGGGCCATTCGTGGTCAGCCTGCAAACCCGTAACGACCAAACCAAGCAAGCGCTGGAAGTCCTCAACACGACATTGGCTGATTTCATCAACAAAGGCCCGACCCAAGCCGAACTGGATGCCGCTAAAAAGAACATTATCGGCGGCTTCCCCATGCGCTTTGACACTAACAAAAAGCTCGCGGGCTATGTCGCCATGATCGGTTTTTACGATATGCCGCTGGATTATCTGGATACCTTCCGACAAAAAATTGAGGAAACCAGCATCGATACCATCAAGGCGGCCTTTAGCCGCAAGGTGAACACTGCACTCTTGCAAACCGTTACTGTCGGCAACAGCGCGGCAAGCAATGCCCAAAAACCAAATTAGGATTATCGGCGGGCAATGGCGCAGCCGCCAGATCAGTTTTTACGATGCACCCGGACTCAGGCCAACCCCAGTCAGGGTCCGGGAAACGTTGTTCAACTGGTTGCAATATGACATCCCCGGCAGTCGCTGCCTGGATTTATATGCGGGAAGCGGTGCATTGGGCTTTGAAGCGGCCTCGCGTGGCGCGAAGTCAATCGTCCAAGTCGAAAACAGCCCCGATGCCTGCCGCGCCCTAAAAGAAAACGCCGTCAAGCTGGTTGCCACGCAGGTCAAAGTCGTCCAAAGCGACGTGTTCCGTTACCTGTCGGGTGATGCCGAATCCTTCAACATCGTCTTCCTCGATCCGCCTTTTGGCTGTCACCTGATTGCACAGACCTGCCAATGGCTGGAAGATAAAGGCTGGCTAAGCCAACAGGCTAAAATATACGTGGAGACAGAAAGTAAGCTGAAGTTTCTTGATGAGTTGCCGGAAAATTGGCAGTCGTTAAAAAGCAAAACGGCGGGGGACGTGGGTTATCATTTGTTTCAGAGAAGCGTGTAGTTTTATTCTTAGATTATAACGTCCCGAAAAACGCCGCCAACGCTTTAATTTCTTCTTCTGAAAGGTTACCGGCTATTGCTTGCATGGCATCGTTTTTCCTCGACCCATTTTTGTAGTCGGTCAATTGCTTAACGAGGTAATCGGGATGCTGTCCCGCCAATCGCGGAAATTCACCATTGCCTTCGCCAGACGAGCCGTGACAGCCTAAGCAGACAGTCGCTTTATCCTTGCCTTGCTTCCCCAAAGCAAGGTCGCCACCTGCTTTAGCGGCCTGCTGAACAGCAAAATAAGCCCCGTAATTATTGATGTCTTCAGCGGTCAACTTACTCGTTTGCGCCTGCATGACATGGTTTATTCGCTTACCTGACTTGAAGGCATTAAGTTGGTTGACGATATAAACCGATTGCTGCGCCGCCAAGCTGGGCCATTGCGGGTTATCGCTCTTGCCTTTATCGCCGTGGCACACGAAGCAGGTTGCCGCTTTTTGCTCAACAGTAGACAACTCGTTCGCCGATACATGGATAGCCCAGGACCAAATCAGAAATAATGAAAAAGTAAGCGTTTGCCTTAATAAGTGCATTGATCACCTCATAAAGATTTAATACTGGCCTTCAAGCTAATAGCGACCTTACTCTTGAAGTAGTTGAATATAATTTGGTTCTTAATATACAACCAAACGCAATGAAAGATAATGAATAATTCACTCAGCCATCATGAATAAGCCCAATCAACCAGAAATAACGCTGCCTGTCCCAAGCATAGGTGTCGGTGGCGTGTTGTTCAACAAACATCAACAAGTTTTGCTGATTAAGCGCAACCAAGCGCCCGCGCAAGGGCTATGGTCGATCCCTGGCGGCAAGTTGGAACCGGGGGAATCCTTGGTTGAAGCTTGCCGACGCGAGTATTACGAAGAGACTCATTTGGAAGTGGAAGTAAAACAAATTGTCGCTGTAGTCGAAAGAAGGCTGGAAGGCTTTCATTACGTGATTGTCGATTTTTTCGTAGAGTTGATCGATGAAGGCAAGTGTTTTCCCATAGCACAAAGCGATGTCGCCGAAGCCAAATGGGTAAGCCTGGATGGGCTTGGGCAATATGAATTGGTGGTGGGCTTGGCGGAGATTATTGCGCGGACTTATGGGTGTTTGGGTAAGGGCGGTTTAGCTGGTTTGCATGATGTTGATTTGGGTGGGAAGGATTTTATATTGCCTGATTTAACTTGTGGCGAATTGCCATAACTGTATAGCCCAGATCAAAATTCAGTGTCTTTGTCCCCTCTCCTGCTGGAGAGGGTTAGGGTGAGGAGATTTAAAGCTGGATGTTAAGATTTTGTCGCTAACGCGGTTATTTGAATGTGGGTTCTCGCACCCACGGGCGAGATACTTTTCTTTGCGCGGATGAGCGACATGGATGTTGTAAATGCGGAAAATGCAGGAGCAATTTTCCGCCAAACAAAAGTATCCAAAAGAAATCCGCCCGATGCCGCTTCATCCTGCGCTCTGACAGTTTTATCGGGGTTTGCTGGAAGGGATTTCCTATCCCTCCAGCAAAGCACGGCATCCCTACCGTGCCCCTACGGGCTATTCCCGACAAAACCGCCAGTGCTCGGCGCGGCATAAGGGGAATGGGTGGAAATTGTAGGTTGGGGTGAACTTGTGAACCCCAACAAATTAAGGGTCGGCATCACGTTGGGGTTCGTTCCTCACCCCAMCCTACCTTGCTTGGTATTCCCGACAAAACCGCCAGTGCTCGGCGCGGCATAACGGGATTTCCCCTTCTCTTGAAAATCACGTAGGGCGGAATAGTGAAACGTATTCCGCCGCATGTGTTATCCAAATACGGCGCAATGCCTTTCAGTTATTGCGCCCTACCTCGCTGTACCTTAGTTATCAAGTTGAGCAATAAGAGTACGAAGTGCATTTTCATGGGCTTGTATGTCTACGCAATTAATGCCAAAGATTCCTTTTACGGCTTTAGCGGCTAGCAACTGTATTTCAATGGCAATAGCCCAAGTAAACTCCTGTTTATCCAAAAGTGGCTCATTCTTTAGTCCGATGACGTTACCATAATCGTCGGTAATAAGATGGTATATAAGATCAACGACAGATGCGTGTGCTGGAAAGCTAAGCAAAACGTACGTACTGAGGTAATAATCCTTCATTCCGGCATGGTCTGCAAGTTGATACGTATTGAATTTTTCTGATTGGTTTGACTTAATTTTGTCTAATTCGGCCTCAGCAATCAGTGCCGAAATAGAAGCCTTTAAATCTGGGTTTTCCCATTGAATTATTTTGTCAGCCAGCGATGCCTTGTTAGCTTCGTGGCTCTGTGCAAGCTTTAGAGCCAACGCGGGCTTCGCTTCAATTGCTGCAAGGGCAAAGAGTGACTCAAGCGCTGACCTTAGTACGGTTTTAGCTTGTGCTAAAAGACCATATTCGAGTAAGAGGATGGCTGCTTGCGATGAGGCAAGCGTACGAGCAAATAGTGCGCCGCCGAGTAATTCCCTCGGTTCATTGACATTGATAGAAAGTTTATGTTGTGTAACTACACACTGTTCATTCAATTGCAATAGTAATTCTCGCCAGTTCAAGTATTGATTGCGAACGGTGTCACGAACCTCATCGAATTGCTCAGACAAAAATCCCTGTGCAAAGTCTGTCAAGCAAATAAGCTCACTTAACCACCCTCAAACTCGGCTTACCAGGCGTTGGTTGCTCCGGCGGCGGGGCTACGTCGCCGTCATTGTTTTCTTGGTCGAAGACCAAACCTTTACCGTTTTCCTTGGCGTAGATGGCCATGACGGCGTTGACAGATGCGGTGATGGTCATGGGTTTGCCGCTGAAACGGGCGTTGAACTCGATGAGGTCATTGCCCAGGGACAATGCTTCAACGGCTTGCGGCCTTATGTTCAGGACGATTTTGCCGTCTTCGATGTAGTCTACTGGCAGGATGCCTTTGTTATTGTCGGCATTGACCAGTAGATGGGGGGTTAAGTCGTTATCGACTATCCATTCGTAGACGGCACGAATTAAATAGGGTTTGAGCGGAGTCATTTGGGCGTTTCGGCCATCTCTTTTTCGGCTTCGCTTAGGCTGCTCTTAAATGCCGGCCTATTAAAAATGCGTTGGGCATAATTGGTGATGGCGTTATTAGGGGTGCTGATGTCAATGCCGAGCATGGGCAATCGCCACAATAGCGGTGCAAGCGCACAATCAATCAGGGAGAATTCTTCGCTCATAAAAAACGGACGGTCGGTAAAAATCGGTGCAGCCGCAATCAGGCTTTCCCTGAGCTGTTTTTTGGCTTTACTGGATTTTTTGTCGCCAGATTCTGCTATTTCATCGAGTAAGGGATACCAGTCCTGGTCGATGCGCTTGATTATCATCCTTGCACTGGCGCGGGAAACCGGGTCCATTTGATGCAGCGGCGGGTGCGGAAAGCGCTCGTCCAGGTATTCCATTATGATGCGCGAGTCGTACAGCACCAAGTCTCTTTCCACCAAGGTGGGGGATACGCCCGTGGGGTTGAGTTCGAGCAATTCCTCAGTGGGGTTGTCGGGGTCGTAGTATTCGACTTCTGATACGATGGCCTTTTCATGCAAGACAAAACGGGCCGCGTGGCTCATTGGGCAAGCATAAGGGGAGAACAGGGTCATGACGGAACGACGGGAAAAAATATTTGCCACAGATAACAACCTCTTAGTACGGGAGCAGGGCGGTTAAAATGGCGGCATTATAGCACGTAAGAAAAGTTTATTGCCGTTTCGTTACAAGTGCCCCGAATTGGGGGCTTTTTAGGGGAACATCCTTGTTCCACGAAGGGCGGTTAATGTACGTCTTTCCAATATTCTTTTTTCAACAGATAGGCGATCACCAAAAACATAAGGAGGAAAAAGAGGATGTATTTTCCCAGGCGTTCCCGTTCCATTTTTACGGGTTCGCCAACGTAAACAAGGAAGTTCACCAAATCGTTAATTAAGGTGTCGAATTGTTCTTCCGATAATGTACCGGGTACGTCGACAACAAGTTTTTCGATGACTTGCTGGCCGTCGTCTTCAATATAGCTGGCTTTTTGCTCCCCTTGCAGTTGCCAAAATACATTTGGCATACCGACATCTTTGAATAACAGGTTGTTAGTGCCTAGAGGTTTTGTCCTGTCTGTGTAAAAGCTCTTTAGGTAGGTATATAGCCAATCGGCGCTGCGGGAACGGGCGACGAGCGATAAGTCGGGCGGTTGTATGCCAAACCACTTTTCCGAGTCGTGGGCATTCATCGCCGTGTGCATTTGCTCGTAGATAGTCGCCCCTTGTGGGGCAACTTCAGTCAACACTTTCATTTCATCAATACCAAAATCCTGGGCTATCCGTTGATAGCGGATGTGTTTGATGGAATGGCAACCCAAGCAGTATTTCACAAAGCTTTTAGCCCCTTGGACGATTGAACCCCTGTTTTCCGGATCAAAATTGGCTTGCTGTAGTTCAATATTTTCCTCAGCGGCAACACCCAGGGAGAAAGCCAGCAACAGGATCGAAAGTGATAGTGTTTTCATAATTAATCGAGGCTCGCTTTTAGGTTTTTTGCCAATCGGATAAGCACATTGCGTATGCCCTGGGGATTAGGTTTCCGTCGAAATTCTGTTGACCCAAACAACGTATAGCCATGATCGTCTTTGACAGTCACTTCATCCAAGGTGGCCTTTAAGGTGGGGATGAAATCATCCAATGTTGACAGTTGCGTCAATCGTTTTGGCACCGGTTTTGGTTTTTCCCAGCGGGTGTAAATTGGCATCAGCAGGAAGAAGCCGAAATAGATCAAGGTAAAGAACCGTGCAACCATGGTTGCAGACGGTGTCGCAGGTTGTGTGCCGAGATAACCTAGGGCAAAAAAACTGATGACAAAAAGGAACAAGGCCCTTTTGAAGATTGCGCCGCGATAACGTATCGACTTGACGGGGCTTCGGTCTAGCCACGGCAAAATGAACAAGACGGCGATAGACCCAAACATGGCGATAACCCCGGCAAACTTATCGGGGACTGCCCTGAGGATGGCATAATAAGGCGTGAAATACCAAAGCGGGGCGATATGTTCCGGCGTTTTGAGCGGATCCGCCGGGATGAAATTATCGGCTTCCAAAAAGAAGCCGCCCACTTCAGGCATATAAAAAATGACAGTGGCAAAGAATATCAAGAACACGCCGACACCAAAAATATCCTTAACCGTGTAATAAGGGTGGAAAGGAATGCCGTCCAGCGGGATTCCGTCCTTATTTTTGATTTTCTTGATTTCTATGCCGTCCGGGTTATTGGAGCCGACTTCATGTAAGGCAACGATGTGCAGGAATACCAGCATCACCAATACCAAGGGCACAGCGATGACATGGAACGCGAAAAATCGGTTCAGCGTGGCGTCCGAAACGACATAATCGCCGCGTATCCAGAGCGACAAATCATCGCCAATAAACGGGATGGCACTGAACAAGGAAATGATGACTTGTGCGCCCCAGTAAGACATCTGGCCCCAAGGCAACAAATAGCCCATGAAGGCTTCCGCCATTAACGCCAGGAAAAGCAACATGCCGAAAATCCAGATCAACTCACGGGGTTGTTTGTACGAACCGTAAATCAAGCCCCTGAACATGTGCAGGTAAATGACGATGAAGAAAGCCGATGCGCCCGTCGAGTGCATGTAGCGGATCAGCCAACCCCAATTGACATCGCGCATGATGTATTCGACCGAATCGAAAGCCAGCTTCGCGTCCGGCTTGTAATTCATGGTCAGCAAGATGCCGGTGATGAATTGGTTGACCAACACCAGCAACGCCAAGGAACCAAAGAAATACCAGAAATTGAAGTTTTTAGGCGCGTAATAATGCGCCATGTGGTCGTTCCACAATTTGGTCAGTGGGAAACGCTCCAAGAACCAGTTGCCACAGGCAGTGATACGAGTTTTCATGCGACACCCCCCTTTCCAGTTTCGCCTATGAGCAGCAGCGTGTCTTTTAGGTAACGATGGGGCGGAATTTCAAGGTTCGTCGGGGCAGGCACACCGCTATAAACACGACCAGCCAAGTCAAATCGAGAACCGTGGCAAGGGCAGAAGAAGCCGCCTTTCCAATCAGGGCCAAGGTCATGCGGCGCAATTTCAGGGCGAAAGGTAGGCGAACAACCCAAGTGCGTACATAAACCGATAGCAACAAAAATTTCAGGTTTGATGGAACGCACAGGGTTTTTGCTGGAATCCGGTTGAATTGAATCTTTGGAATTCGGATCGCTAAGAAAACTGTCCATTGCCTTTAGCGTTTCTAGGGCTGCCGGCGTGCGGTTAAGTATCCAGACCGGTTTGCCGCGCCACGCCACCCGAAGCAATTGCCCGGACTCCATTTTGCTGAGGTCAACTTCGACTGGGGCACCGGCCGCCATCGCTTTAACGCTGGGCTGCATTTGTGCCAAAAAAGGGACGGCAAGATAACCCGTGCCGATGCCGCCAACGACGGTCAACGCCGAAGTTAAAAATTGGCGCTTGGATTCATCGACGCCTTCATTATTCATTGTGCAACTCCCGTTATTATTGTTGTGTGCTATGCACATTTTATATATTGGCAATATACCATTAGAAGCTAGTGAATTTGAAGTGTTAGGCTGAATTGTTTACTGAGGGCCAAGCCGGTTTAAAGCCGGAAAATCGTTTAGTCACCTTGTTTTTGTGCTATAAGTTTATGAAGATATAAAAGATTATGAGTTTATGCGAGGGGAAGTTGTTTGGGATTGATGCCTAATATTAAAGGCAGGTTTTCCGGTAGAATTGAATGGGGAAGCCTTAATTTGAGCGTAAGCGACATTTTAAACTGCTTGTGTGCCTTCGCAGGTCCTGAAAAAAGCATGAAGGGTTTGCCTCTGCTTGCCTATAAAGTGGATTAACCCTAAAATAAGCGCCCTAATCTGCTTCGTTTGAAAAATCTTTTCGGCTTTATGGGCAATCTTTTAGACACAAATTAACCCTTATCTATTTTACGCATCAAACTGACGAAGCCCATTCGAGCCTTTAATTGATTCGGCAATCTTGATATTGATAATGTGCAACCCCAAAAACCATAGCACAAAAAGTATGCCGACACCCCAAGTTCCAAAATGCAGTGCATTAACCTCCCGTTAAAATAGCGAAAGTGCAAAAGGTTTCACGCTTATTTGAAGCGCTAACGGGTGAAATTCATCATCGCCCTATCGTTGGCCTATTGGCAGTCTTGGTGTTGCTATTGCACTTATGGCTGGTCATGTTTTTAATGCAGCCTAGCGATACGGATAAAGAAACTAAACCGCTGAGAGTTATGGAAGTGGCATTGCTTTCCGAACCTAGCCAAAAAGCCGAGCCCGAAGTCACGCCGCCTGCGCCGCCCAAGAAGGTGCCGCCGAAAAAGAAAGAGGTCAAGCCTCCCGTCAAGAAAAAAGAGCCGGTCGTCCCAAAAAAAGTGGAGCGACCCATACCGCAGCCGATAGCCGATAAACCGACCCCAATGCAACCTTCGACTGCCGATGCCATCCCAACACCTGACACATCGGCATCACCGGCTTTACCTGCCAATAAGCCAACAAAAACAGGGAGCGGTGAAGCGCCTATTAAATCCGTGGATTCGGGTGTTGTCCCCTTGGTGCGGGTTAAGCCTACCTATCCTATGCGGGCGGCTAGTCGGCATATCGAAGGCTGGGTTAAAATCGAATTCACTGTGAGTCCGTCGGGGACAGTGGCAAACGCCAGGGTTGTCGATGCTTCTCCTCCC
The DNA here is from genome assembly GCF_000496735.2 of Methyloglobulus morosus KoM1. Taxonomy (GTDB): domain Bacteria; phylum Pseudomonadota; class Gammaproteobacteria; order Methylococcales; family Methylomonadaceae; genus Methyloglobulus; species Methyloglobulus morosus. The sequence continues at coordinate 13,425 of NZ_AYLO01000042.1, read as the reverse complement.
GGTATTTTTGATGAGGCGGCATTGGATGCCATCAAGGAATGGAAATTCAAGCCCAAAATTGAGAATGGCGCTACGGTGACGCAACGCGCCGTGCAGACGCTCAAGTTTACGTTATTAAAATAATGCTGGCTTACACCCGCTATTTTTTACTTTGACCGACAAAAGAAGGAAAACCTAATGCTTTATCATAGTTCGCCCGAAGCTGTTGTTGACGGCACTTTATATACCTTACTGGCCTTTTCGATAGTGACTTGGACGCTGATCTTTTTTAAGTGCTGGCAGTTCTCAAGAAATAGCTATTGGAACCGGCGTTTTGACAGCGCGTTTTGGGAAGCCGAAACATTGGCCGAGGTAGAAGTTTTACCTGCCAACAAATTCCGTGGGCCGCTGGCGCGTATTGCCCAACAGGGATTTGCCTGGCTCACGGAAAGCCGGAAACCTTCGGCCAAAAGCCTTAAGTTTCGCGGTACGCCAAGCGAATTGCTGGAGCATTCCTTGTCCGTGCAATTGCAGAATGAGCTGCACTTGATGGAAAGCGGCTTGACGATATTGGCGAGTATCGGCAGTACCGCGCCCTTTGTCGGCTTKTTCGGTACCGTCTTGGGCATCATGCACGCCATGCATAATATTACGGCAAGTGGATCGACTAGCTTAGATGTGGTTGCGGGGCCGATAGGTGATGCGCTGGTTGCCACGGCTATCGGTATTGCGGTCGCCGTGCCCGCCGTGTTGGCGTATAACTTTTTCTTGCGTCGGGTGAAACTTCATCGTGCGGGTTTAGAAAATTTTTTGGTTAGCTTTATGCACGTTGCCTTAAGTGCGGATGAGCAAGGCAAGAAGGGGTAATCATGGCATTTAAACCGCAATCCGAAAATGATAGCGCGATGAGCGAGATTAACGTCACGCCGCTTGTTGATGTGATGCTAGTGTTGGTGATTATCCTTTTGATAACGGCCCCTTTGCTGACGCAATCGGTCCATGTGACGTTGCCGAAAACTGCCGAGACGACGGCAAACATTAAAGACCAACCGTTACAGCTTGCCATTGACGCACAAGGCGCTATCACGTTGAACAAACAAGCCGTCGCAAACCAAGCTGCATTGGAAACAATCCTGAAGAATGAGTTGGTGAAAAACAAGGAAGTCGCCGTACATTTATACGCCGACCAAGCTGTGGTTTACAAAAAAGTTGCGGAGGTCATGGCGACTGTGCAACATGCGGGGATCGCCAAAATAGCATTTGTGACAGTGGAAGAATAATTTCTTATACCGATATTTCTATGTACCTGCCTGGAGGGGAGGCCAACAACTGTTTCCTTCTAACAGCACTGTTTCATCAAGGTAAGGTTGACTTAAATAACCTTGAGATTTTCAATTTCATATACACGCATTTTTTTCCAGCCATCAAAGGCTTCTTCGTGAAAAGTTAAGTCGTTGTCTATGGCATATTCATAGCAACTCCTGAATAATCTTGCGGTACGGAAAGCATGTAGTTCATCGTCCGCTGTGACAGTCTCAATGTTGCCGACTTGGAATGTCTTGTTTCTGGATTTGCCGTTACATACCCAGAATACGGTGTAGCAGAGGTAGCTCTTGTCTTTGCGGTGATCGAATTTGATTGTCCTGGAAACCCCCGTTACGCCTGTGGTGGTCTTGTTTTTGGGCGGCTTGAGGAAGCGGGTTTTACTGCCTTTAAGGGCAACCAACATTTGGTCGCGCCAAGTGATGGCGGCCTTTAATGATTTGGTTTTGCTGCCCCACAGCTTATGGGAAAAATACCGGCTGCTTTCTTTGCCACGCCTGACGATCCTAACTTGGAAACCGAATACATCGGGTTCTGTAACATGCTTAACTTTTGTCATACTACGGTCTCGAAAAAATTAAAACAAGGTAACTTTGATGTTGCGCCGCCATCCCAAAATCCTAACGAAGGTAGACAAAACGGACTTGGCTAATTTGTAATCTTATGATTACAAATTATGGCTAAAGTTTTAAGAAAAGCAAGTGAATTTTGTTTGGCAAAACAATTCTGGCCCAATCTGGTGTAAAATAAATTTACACGACCCTTGGCCTGTCATAAGCTGATAAGGCGGTTAGCAAAAACACCCCTTTTTTAATATCATTTAGGAGACCTTTAAGATGAGCGTATTAGTTGGTAAACAAGCCCCTGATTTCACCGTTCCAGCCGTGTTGGGAAGTGGAGAAATCGTCGATTCATTCAGCTTTTCCTCGGCGACCAGCGACAAATATGCCGTGGTATTCTTTTATCCTCTGGACTTTACCTTTGTCTGCCCAAGCGAGTTAATTGCCCTGGATCATCGCATGGATGAATTCACTAGCCGGGGCGTTGAGGTGATTGCCGTTTCTATCGACTCGCACTTTACCCATAATGCGTGGCGCAACACGCCAGTCAACAAGGGTGGCATCGGCCCAGTCCGTTATACGATGGCAGCCGATATGACCCATGGCATCTGCAAAGACTACGATGTCGAAGCCGTACCGCCCGGTGTTGCTTACCGTGGCACTTTCCTGATCGACAAAAAGGGTGTCGTTCGCCACCAAGTCGTCAATGACTTGCCGCTGGGCCGTAACATGGATGAGTTGTTGCGTATGATTGATGCCTTGCAATTCCATGAAGAACACGGTGAAGTATGCCCTGCGGGATGGAACAAAGGCGATACTGGGATGAACGCAAGCCCATCGGGTGTTGCCGAGTATCTGGACAAACACGCCGATAAGCTATAACAACATCGAAGATGACGCATTGTCCGAATAACTTTCGGGCAATGCGTCCTGCCTTTTAACTTGTTTTGCCAAGATCGCCCAGCAATTTCTTCCTGATGAAATGCGCGGCAAGTAAGCCCCCTAACGCGGGGATTTGCCCAAGAATAAAAACCCCGCCACCTTTTTTGGCAAGGACTGCGGAGAATGCGTTATCAATGACAAAATCAACCAGGAACCAAGCGATGATATAGCCAACGAGTCCAATGAATGCCCATTTTACGGGCGGTTCACCGTTTTTGTCGGCTGTCATGTAAAACCATATAATGACCCCAAGGGCGGCCAGTTTTGCTAAAAGCAACATGTTTTCCTCCTCTCTGTTTTTTCTGTTTTTAAGTTCGGCGGTTTTTATTAACTTTAATTACAGCCGTTTTTGGATTATACACCGGGTTAGCGGCAGTTTCCCTAGCTATCTAAAGCGGGTTATTGCCGTGATCATGAATGAAAACGAGCGGCCATACTATTTCATCCTAAGTCCAACCCATCAGACTTAACCGGAAGTGATTCGTGAGAAAGGCTCCCCCATGGCTGTTGACGGCAATCTCCGTATTATTAGTTCTCGTCATCGCTATTTGCCTCCTTCCCGTGCTGATTGACCCCAATAACTATAAGACCCAAATTGCGGCATTGATTAAGGATAAGACAAACCGTGCTGTCGCCTTTGAAGGCGATATCAAGGTGTCAGTTTTCCCCTGGATAGGCATAAGCACTGAAAAAATTAAGATTGGCAATCAACCAGGCCTTGATGGGTTGTCGTTTATTGCCGTAGCTAAAAGCAACATCAAGGTTGAGCTGCTTCCACTGCTGGCGCGTAAGATCGAAATCAATGCCATTGTTTTGGATGGTTTGGCCATTAATTTGGTAAAGGATAAACAAGGGGTTGGCAATTGGGGAGATTTAGTCGCCGCTGATCCTGTGTCACAGTCGCATGCCAAACTCGATGATGAATACTCTATCAGGCAATCCAAGCTGGCAACATTGGCCGTCAACGGTATTGTCATTCAAAACGCTCAGCTTAACTGGAACAACCAACAAACCGGTGAGCAGTGGGCGCTAAAAAATATCCAGCTCAATGTCGACAACCTCCGAGTAGCTGGGCCCGTCAAAATCGATATGACTGCCGACATCGCAGGCGATGCCATTAAATTTCCCGGCACTGTAAAATTCGCAACCAGTCTGCGCGTTGATGAGAGCCTGGAAAGCATTGCTTTTAACGATAGCCAGATTGAATGGGTTGGCCTCCAGAAAATGGCATCTGGGCAATCATTCACAGCAACTATCAACGCTTCTGACACCGAAGTAAATTTTGCTCAGCAAGTGTTGAATACGTCCAACCTGAAATTACAATACGGCGATATTAAACTTACGGCAGATATGAGTGCCGAACATATAATCGACAAGCTTAGCATCCAAGGTTCCCTCGTTATTCCTGAATGTAATCTTCGCGAAACCTTTAAACAATGGGAAATAGCCCTACCTAGCATGAGTGACGCCAAGGCCCTGAGCCATTTTGCTATGTCTTCTCATTTCCAGGCAAACAATAACGGTGTGCAATTTACCAATCTGGGGTTTGTGGTTGATAATAGCCATGGCAAAGGTTTTGTGGCAATGAACGATTTTTCTCGACCCGGCTTTTTATTTGATTTGACCGTCGATACGTTTGATGTCGACCGTTATTTACCCGACCAAGACAAACCAACCGAAGCCAATGCCCGTATGGCCCCAATGGGGGCTTTCAGTGTGCCCCTGGACGGGTTAAGGGAGTTGGACGCAGAAGGTAAGCTGGTGATAGGTAATATGACGTTCAATAAGATGACGATGCAAGATATGCGCTTAACGCTCATCGCAAAAAAGGGGGGCATCAGTATGGAGCAAGCCCCTAACTAACTTTAATTAAGCGGGTATCCAACAATCCCTTGACCTTGGGGCGAGGGTTGGTGCGATAGGTAATTACATGTGTTTTAATTTCTTCACCCCGGCCTTTCCCCTGCCTAAAAACACGCCCCCAGCAACCGATGAAAATACGATGACAATACCTTGCAAAAGCGATAGTTTGCATTAATGACACCTTTAGCATTCCAGCAAAATATATTGGCTTGGTTTGACCAACACGGTCGCAAAGACTTGCCTTGGCAACAGGACATTTCGCCCTATCGGGTCTGGTTGTCAGAGGTCATGTTGCAACAAACCCAGGTCGCGACAGTTATTCCTTATTTCCTGGCGTTCACCGCAAAATTTCCCAATGTAGAAAGTTTGGCACAAGCTACGGTTGATGACGTTTTACAGTTGTGGTCAGGCTTGGGTTATTATTCGCGGGCGCGTAATTTGCATAAGGCGGCACAGAGAATAGGCGTGCTAGGCCGGTTCCCTGATACCTTAAATGGCCTCATGGCATTGCCGGGTATAGGGCAATCGACCGCCGGTGCTATTTTGAGCATTGCGTTCAACAAGCCCCAGCCTATCCTTGACGGCAATGTAAAGCGAGTGCTGGCGCGATTCAAGGCGATTTCCGGTTGGGCGGGCAGTAGCTTGGTCAATAAGCAGCTATGGGCGTTCAGTGCTGCCTATACGCCTGATGACCGTGTTGCAGACTATACCCAAGCCATAATGGATTTGGGGGCGATGGTCTGTACGCGTAGCAATCCGATGTGCGAAAACTGTCCCCTTACAACCGGCTGTGCGGCTTTCTTGACAAACAGGGTGCCGGATTTTCCTGCTTCAAAAAAGGCCAAGGTATTGCCCGTCAAGCAAGTGGTATTTTTGCTGACGCATACCGGTCGGCGACAGGTATTGCTGGAAAAAAGGCCGCCTACCGGAATTTGGGGCGGGTTATGGAGTTTACCGGAATTTACCAGCGAAGCTGCGGCATTGGATTGGTGCGTTGCGAATAACCTAAAAATTCGTGATAAACAGGTCGGCGAAAAGCAAAGGCATACTTTTTCGCATTATCATCTGGATTACACGCCGTTATTCGTCGAAACCGATAACACTATGGATGTAATCCGCGAAACAGGTCGCATCGTCTGGCATAATGCCCAGCAAATAGGTCAGATCGGGCTTCCAGCCCCTATTAAACCGCTACTGCAACAACACCTAAAAGGAGAATAAAAATGACCCGGTTAATTCACTGCGTGAAATTAGGCAAAGAAGCCGAAGGCTTGGACAAGCCCCCCTTTCCGGGAACGAAAGGCCAGGAAATATTTGAGAAAATATCCAAACAAGCTTGGCAAGATTGGTTAAGCAGGCAGACTATGCTGATTAATGAGAACAAACTGGCGAGCTACGATCCCAAAGCCAGGGCTTACCTGGCAGAAGAAAGGGATAAGTTTCTGTTTGAGGGCAACGATGATATGCCGCAAGGTTATGTGCCGCCAAAAACCTAACTAAGCGATGCTTCAAAGTCACATGTCCCGAAAAAGGGGCTGCAACAAATAGCCGTATAAATCCCCTTATTTCAGGAGTTCTGATGGGGTTATTTCTATGTCTTGGTCTTCCGCTTGGGTTTTGCCGCTGCCGTTTTTTAAAGGTTTTGTTTTATTGGGCGAGGGCTTTGCTTTGGGTCTTATTTTTTGCTTGGTTACCGGTTTGGGCTCAGGAATAAAAGCAATAGCAATGCCGCTGACCTCAATAATGTTTAACTTTTCGTCGTCGCTTTCTTCTATGCTTTCAACGACTTTGACATCAACAATAGCATCTGTTTTTGCGCTGTATTTAGCCGATGCTTCTTGCTTCAAAATAGCGATGGCCTGATTCCTTAACCCTATCTGGTTAACGGGGGTTGGAATGCTGGTTTTCAAGGTATATTCGATGGGGCCGAGAGTCTCATAGGGCTTGTCGTAACGACCATTGTTTATCAGGATTTCCTTTGTTTGGGAGGGTAGGTCGGCGAATTCGGAAGAGGGTAGGAAGGGGTCATCGCTGCAACTGATGGCGAACATAGGCATTATAAGTACCAGAAAAATTCTGATGACAGCCAATTTGATAGGGGATTCAAAGTTCTCAGGCACTTGCATAATAGGCTATTGATTTACTTTGAGCGTATCGACTTAAAGATAAAGGGATAATGTTATATCAGGTATAGGCTCAGTGGTCACTCCAATTTACCCAACCGAATTGGGCTGAACCCAGCACCAGTATGCCAAAGGCAATACGGTACCAGGCAAACACGGTGAAATCATGTCGGCTGATGAACCGGATCAAGCCGCGTACGGCGAAGAAAGCGCTGATAAAGGAAACCGTGCTGCCGACAGCAAACAGGTTAATGTCATCGGCACTGAACAGGTCACGGTGTTTGTAGACATCATAAAGTGTCGCCGCAAACATGGTGGGTATGGCGAGGAAAAAGGAAAATTCCGCTGCCGCCAACCGGGACAAGCCAAAGAAAAGCCCTCCGATGATGGTCGCACCGGAACGGGACGTACCGGGAATCATCGCCAACGCTTGGGCAAAACCGACCTTTAGGGCATCCTGCCAAGTCATGTCATCGATGGTTTCGGCTTTTATTTTATGTTCACGGCGTTCCGCCCAAAGTATCAACAACCCGCCGACAATAAACGCCGAAGCCACCACAAAAGGGTTGAACAAATAGGCCTTGATTTGCTTCAAGAACAAAAAGCCCAATACCGCAGAAGGCAAGAAAGCGACAACCAGATTGATTGCCAACCGTTTGGACGCGGGTTCTTTGCTTAGGCTGAACAAGGCATGGAACAGGCGGGCACGGTATTCCCAAACGACCGCCAGGATTGCCGCAAACTGGATGACAATTTCAAAGACTTTACCTTTGTCGTCGTTAAAGCCCAACAATTGTCCAACCAGGATGAGATGGCCTGTAGAGGACACGGGCAGGAACTCGGTCAAGCCTTCGACAACACCCAGAATAAGGGCGGAAATCAGTAAGTGGGTATCTGACATAGCGGCTTCTTGCTTATCGCTTCATCGACTCAAAAAATTCCGCGTTGGTCTTGAAGTCTTTGAGCTTGCCGAGCAAAAATTCGGAAGCGGCGGTTTCATCCATGGGTTGCAGGATTTTCCGTAGTATCCAGGTTTTTTGTAATACTTCGGGATCAACGAGATATTCTTCTCGACGTGTGCCGGAACGGTTGATGTTGATAGCGGGGTAAATACGTTTTTCGGCAATCTTGCGGTCTAGGTGCAGTTCCATATTGCCTGTCCCCTTGAATTCTTCATAGATGACCTCGTCCATTTTTGAGCCGGTATCGACCAACGCGGTGGCGATGATGGTCAAGCTGCCGCCTTCTTCGATATTACGCGCTGCACCAAAGAAGCGTTTGGGTTTTTCCAGGGCGTTGGCATCGACACCACCGGTCAGGATTTTGCCGGACGAAGGGACGACCGTGTTGTATGCCCGTGCAAGGCGTGTGATGGAGTCTAACAAGATAACCACGTCGTGTTTATGTTCGACCAGGCGCCGGGCTTTTTCGATCACCATTTCGGCGACTTGTACGTGGCGGGTTGCAGGCTCGTCGAAGGTGCTGGAGATGACTTCGCCACGTACACAACGCTCCATTTCGGTGACTTCTTCGGGGCGTTCGTCGATGAGTAGTACGATCAGGTAACATTCAGGGTTCTGGTCCGCGATGGCCTGCGCCAAGCTTTGCAGGATCATGGTCTTACCGGCTTTGGGTGGCGAAACGATCAACCCGCGCTGGCCTTTGCCGATGGGGGCAATCAGGTCGATAATGCGTCCGGTCAAGTCTTCGCTGGTGCCGTTACCTCGTTCAAGCACGAACCGTTGCTTGGCGAAAAGGGGCGTGAGGTTGGAGAAATTGATTTTGTTTTTGGTGTTTTCCGGTGGCTCAAAATTGATTTCATCGACCTTGAGCATGGCGAAATAGCGTTCGTTATCCTTCGGTGGCCTGATCTTACCGCTGATGGTGTCGCCCGTCTTGAGGTTAAAGCGCCGGATTTGGCTTGGAGAAACGTAAATATCGTCAGGCCCTGCGAGATAGGATGCCCCCGGTGTCCGCAAAAAACCAAAACCGTCCTGTAAAATTTCCAACACGCCGTCACCGGAGATGTCGTCGCCTGCCTTTGCCTGTTTTTTGAGAATGGCAAAGATCAGGTCTTGCTTTCGGGATCGGGCGACGTTCTCCAATCCCAGGGACTCGGCTATTTCAATGACTTCGTTTATAGGTTTTAGTTTTAATTCGGTAAGATTCATAGGGCAGGAAAAAATACATCAAAGAATTCGCTTACGCGCTCGCTAGACTTGAATAAGCCGTAAAACGGATTTAAGATTCAGGGGTGGTTATCGGGCGGTTCGGTTTGAATACGCGAGCAATCTGTCGCGTTTCGATAGTATAGCGCAAGTATTTCGATCCGTCTATTTTTTGGAGAGCCTTTATTTTAGGGACTTTCGTTTTGGGCGGAATCGCTGATTAAATCAGCGATTCATTGTTCAGTTACTTACAAATAGTTGTCAAGAAAGGCGGCAAGTTGCGATTTGGTCAAGGCTCCGACCTTGGTTCCTTCCACTTCACCGTCTACAAACAACATCAATGTAGGAATGCCGCGTACGCCATAATGTTGCGGTGTCGCTGGGTTATCGTCTATGTTCAACTTGGCTACCGTGAGTTTGCCGGCGTAATCCTTGGCGATTTCTTCCAGGATTGGGGCAATCATTTTGCAGGGACCACACCATTCGGCCCAATAATCGACCAGCACAGGGCCGCTTGCTTTCAGCACAGCCTCATTAAAATCACTATCATTTACATGACGAACCAAGTCGCTCACATTGTCTCTCCAAGGATTAAAAACTTAACTATAGGAGGGATAAACAGTGTAGTCAATCAATTTTCGGTTAAGGCCGTTTTTACGGTATGCTATTACCCATGAATACTAACCATTTAACCGAAACCCGTTTCAGCAATCTTGAGTTGTCTAATCCCATCCTGCAAAGCCTAAAAGATGCCGGATTCCATCACTGCACGCCTATACAGGACAAGACACTGCCGTTAGCCTTGCGAGGCAAGGATGTAGCGGGGCAGGCGCAGACCGGGACTGGCAAGACGGCGGCTTTTTTGTTGGCCGCTTTCCAACACCTTATCAATGATGAAGCCGATCTGGAGGAAGATGAGGACGACGATCCTGATGAATATGACAGCGATGAAACGCCAGAACACGCCTTGGCAGAAAAAGTTGTCGCCAAGCCTGTCAAAAATAAAGTCATCCAATACCCCAGGGCGATCATCCTCGCGCCGACCCGAGAACTGGCGATACAAATCCATAAAGATGCGCTGTTGTTGAGCAAACGCCTCAACCTGACTTTCGCCTTGATCTATGGCGGCACGGACTACCAAAAGCAACTGACCAAAATAAAGACCAATGTCGATATTATTATCGGTACGCCGGGACGCATTATCGACTTTTACCGCCAAAATGCTTTCACGCTCGATCACGTCAAGGTCATGGTGTTGGATGAGGCCGACCGCATGTTTGACCTCGGCTTCATCAAGGACATCCGCTTTTTGCTGCGCCGTATGCCGCCGCCGGAACAACGCTTGAATATGCTGTTTTCGGCGACTTTGTCTTATAAGGTGACTGAGTTGGCTTACGAACACATGAACAATCCGGTCTTGGTGAAGATTGAGACCGAAGAAGTGACGTCCAAAGCCATCAAACAAAGTGCCTATTGCCCCGCAAACGACCAAAAACTGCCGTTGTTGCTCGGTATTTTGAAACATGAGCAACCGCAACGCAGCATTATTTTCGTTAATACCAAGCGTTGTGCGGAAGAACTGGATGCCACCCTCAACGCCAATGGCTACAAGACTGCTGCCCTAAGTGGTGACGTGCCGCAGGAAAAACGCCAGAAATTGTTAAACAGCTTTCAGCAGAATGAAATATCGCTATTGATTGCCACCGACGTTGCCGCCCGAGGCTTGCATATCCCGGACGTAAGCCATGTCATCAATTACGACCTGCCGCAAGATGTGGAAGATTATGTCCATCGGATAGGACGGACGGCGCGGTTTGGCGCAAGCGGCGAGGCCATAAGCTTTGTTTGCGAGGACTATGCGTACTCCATGCCGGATATTGAGGAATTTATCGGGCAAAAAATCCCCGTCAAAGCCATCGACAAGGAATTGCTGGCGGACTTCATCAAGCCGGAACGAAGGCCAAGGGAATTCAGGTCAGACCAGCGGCCTAAGCGCCCGCCCCACAGCAAACCTAAAGCCCCCGCATTAGCTCCCGAAAATCCTCAATAGCAGGGAACTCGACGATTTCCTTCTTGGGCAACCCAGAATCTGGGCGACTAATCGACACCAAATGGGCAATGCCGTAGTCACGGGCAGAATTCAGCACCGCAAGGCTATCGTCAATCAACAGTGTATTGTGTTTTTCAAAAGGATGCTGATGTTGCAAACGATGCCAAAAATCTGTGTGTTCTTTTGGCAAGCCAAAATCATGCGAACTCACCAGGCCGTCAAAAAACGGCTGCAACCCCGTTTTTTCCATCTTTAAGTCCAGGCTGTCACGGTGGGCGTTAGTTACCAATAAAACCCGTTGCGAAGACGGCTTGATCTTCTCCAAAAACTCACTGACATGGGGCAATACGGCTATCAATTCAGCAAGCTCGGTTTTTAGTCCGGCAATATCCAATTGCAAGGCATCGCTCCAGTAATCCAGGCAATACCAATCCAGCGTGCCTTCCTTGCTTTTAAAGCGCGGGATCAAATGCGCTTTGGCGTGTTCAATTGACAGCCCTTCCTTTTCCGCAAACTTAAGCGGCACAAATTCCTTCCAGAAATGGTTATCAAACCGCAAATCGAGCAAGGTGCCGTCCATATCAAGGAATACCGTATCAATTTCTTTCCAATTAATCATGATAGCGTTACATTTAGCGAATAAACTGACAAAATAACATTATGTCCAATACCCCCATTATCCTTAAAAAAACCACAATAGCCACCAGTCGGTTGTTCCGTATTGAATCATTGGATATTGAATTCAGCAATGGGGAGCAACGTAATTACGAACGCTTGGCGCGCGGCAATCCCGGCGGTGGTGCGGTGCTGGTTGTGCCTTTGTTGGACGACGACACGGTTTTGCTCATCAGGGAATATTCGGCGGGGGTACACCGCTACGAACTGGGCTTGCCGAAAGGCAAAACCGATGCGGGGGAGTCTTTTTTTGAGGCCGCCAACCGGGAGTTGAAAGAAGAAGTCGGCTACGGCGCAAACAACCTTCATCACCTGGCTTCTTTTTCCATTGCACCTTCTTACCTGGAACATATGACAGAAATCATTATAGCCAGGGACTTGTACCCCGAAAAGCTCGACGGCGACGAGCCGGAAGAACTGGAAGTCGTGCCTTGGCAGTTGTCGAATATCAATGGCTTGCTGGCAACGGGTGAATGTACAGAGGCGCGCTCGATAGCGGCGTTGTTTATGGCGGTTGAGCATCTGAAAAAACTTTGAACCTGTGGTTTCGTTTAGGGTGGTTCAACAAGCTCACCACAAGCGGAATTGGTAAAGTTCAATACGAACGGAATTGAGAAGGTTATCCTATCAGTTCTCATTATTTATTAAAAAATTCTCACAATTGTTATACGTATTCTCAAAATTTATTACAGGTAGCTTCTGGATTTTGTGCATCGGCCAACATTGAACTTTAAATACAGCCGTTAGATGGTGGAGTATAATTACAGGTGTTCAATAAATCTGATGCCGCTTTTATCATCAAGCATTACAGAACTCGCCAAGAAAAAAATGTAACAACAATAACTTTCTAAAGAGGTGGGACGTGACCACACTAACTTTAACCTTTCCCCAAAAAAGAAATGCTCTGGTCGCTATTGTGGCTATTGTGGCTATCGCGGGTATTATTTATATTGGTTTTACTCACGAACCTTTATCCAAAGAAGACGACATAACAGAATTTGAAAGGTATGCGCTCGCCAGTCTTAATAAACCACCAGATAAACCCGAACCATCGAAAAGAAAACCGAGTACTGGCAAGCCAAAAGGAGAAGCTACATCTGGTGTTATAGCAAAAAATGAAACAGCATCAGTTAATCATGGAAATTATGGTGATAAAGGGAATAAAAACCCTTGCACTCCAAATGAAGAAATAATAATTTTTAAAAAAGCCATCGATGAAAATATAGAACAACTAAAAATTAAAAAAGTCCTATTAAAAATTCCGATACCTTCATTCAAATGTATACCTAAAGCTGGGAAAAAACTCCTGTATATAACTTTATCAGGTTTACCTTCCAATATAGTTGCTTACGAAATGATTTGCCGATTAAAAAATGATCCGAATTGTTCAATAATGGCGACTACTATTCCAAATCCTAAGCCAACCAGCGTACAAAATAAAGATCAGGAAGATAAAGAAGCAAAAGCAAAAAATGATTGTTTAGCTCTTATTAAAAATATCCCACAACTAAAAAATATTGGCATTGAGCTTAAAGAAAAATTAAATGGTAGCTTTAAGTTTGAATGGAGTAATAAAAATAAACTCTTGGCTACGTGCGTTGTGGAAAGTGATAAAAGCAAGTACTTATCGATAGAGAACTAGGGGCTGTTCTCATTTAAGCCAAATCAACACGCTGGCCAAGCTCAGCATAGTCATATAGTTGACCGCCAGCCGTTCGTATCGGGTGGCGACACGGCGGTAT
>NZ_AYLO01000041.1 GCF_000496735.2 Methyloglobulus morosus KoM1 | reverse complement strand
CCCATACCCTTTAAGTCCTTTTATACGCTGTTCGGCATGTGCTTGCATACCGCCAAGGTACTTAGTCGATGCTGAAAAACGCAAATTTGTCAGGGCTATCGTCGGATAGTTCAGTTGATAACCCTGCACAAATACAGGTGCACCGCCGGATTGCCGAGGCAACCAAACAAGCCCATCAGATTGGAACAATGTCTGGACGACATTTTAGACTTAGAAAGCTGGGACAGGACCACACTGGAAATGCCCAAAGGAATTCGGAAGCGAATTGAAATTAATTGATGCGTTTGAATAATGCAAGGCGGAATTGCTGGGCTTATTCCACCCTATGGATACAAACATAAAGTGCAATACCTTTCCGTCATTGCGCATGACCAACTACTGATAAATCTTCCCTCGATACCTTAACCAGCCATTGACATGGTTGCCATCCGGGTCATGATGAGTCCAATGAATAAGACCACCTTTACTGTTCCATTCATATAGACCATAAAAAGTAACCGTATCGCCTGGCTTCAAGCCAACGAGACGCGGAGCAATATCTATATTATGCGCAATCAATAAAGTTTGCTTGTTAGCTAAGCGCAGAATAAAGCGTTGATGGCGTTCACCGCTGACATCATCACTTAATAAGCGACCAACTATACCCCGACCCTGCACCTGCAAACCACTTGTTTTATTTAGGAATGCTTGTTTTAAAATCCAGTTACTAGTACTAATTAAAACAGCTTGCTGGTGCTTTATAGCTGCAGAATCTGTCGCCGCTTCTGCGGGAACCTTAATAAAAATAAAGCTAATCAGTAAGTAAACAATAATTTTATAGGGATTTTTATTTTTCATAATAAGCACTTCCTGGTACCGTAAAAATATTGAAAAAACATATCTAAATTAAATCGATAACTCGTAAGATGGGTTAATTGTAGATACCATCTCTCCGTATCAACCCTGATTCATTTGGTGCGTAAAACGCACCCTACAAAATTTAAACCTAAACCAACCCATCACATATTATCCAAAATCGCCTTCTTGACCGCATTCAATTCCGCTTCTATCGTCACTGGATGCGCGGCAGCGCATTGTTTAATCGCGGTATCGGGGTCTTTTAGCCCCACTCCCGTCAGCGTGCAGACGACTTTGCTGCCTTCGGGAATTTTGCCGGATTTGATGTCTTGCATCGCACCAGCAATCGATATTGCCGAGGCGGGTTCGCAGAAGATGCCTTCGTATTGCGCCAGCAGTTTTTGTGCAGTTAATATCTCATCGTCGCTGAATTTGTCGAACCAACCGCCGGATTCATTATGCGCCGCCCAGGCCAAATCCCAGGATTGCGGATTGCCGATGCGGATGGCGGTGGCGACGGTTTCGGGGTTTTCGACCGGATGGCCTGCCAGGAACGGTGCCGCGCCAGCCGCTTGATAGCCGCACATCACCGGGCGTTTATGGGTAACCGCCTTGTGGGTGGCGGTATCGGTGGAATATTCCTTGTAACCCATCCAATAAGCCGAGATGTTACCGGCGTTACCTACCGGCAGACAATGGTAATCCGGCGCATCGCCCAAGTCGTCGATAATCTCGAACGACGCAGTTTTCTGCCCTTGCAAGCGATAAGGGTTAATGGAGTTGACGATCGTCACGGGTGCATGGTCGGCGATTTCTTTGACCAGGTTCATGCCTTGGTCGAAATTGCCGTTGATCTGGATGATGGTGGCATCGTACATCAGGGTTTGCGCCAGCTTACCCATTGCGATCTTACCGTCGGGAATCAACACGAAGGCCTTGATGCCTGCCCGTGCCGCATAAGCGGCAGCGGAAGCCGAGGTGTTGCCCGTTGAGGCGCAAATCACGGCCTTGCTGCCTTCACTGACCGCTTGGGTGATCGCCATCGTCATGCCCCGGTCCTTGAACGATCCGGTCGGGTTCAGGCCTTCAAATTTGACGTATATATCAACATCCTTGCCGATCATTCTTGGGATGTTGTTTAACTTAATCAAGGGCGTATTGCCTTCGTTCAAGCTTATGATGCGGGTGTTGTCTTTGACGGGCAGGCGGTCACGGTATCGGTTTATTAAACCTGTGTAATGTGTAGACATGGTTATACTTAAATTTATTTATCCAAGGGTTTCCAGGCGAATGCGGTTAACCCTACCTGTTACAGTCGGCAAGGCTTCCATCTCGGCAATAGCCGCATTCATTTCATTTTCTAGGGTGATTTGCGTTAACAGGATGATGGGGACTAACGCCCTGTCATCCGTCGGTTTTTTCTGGATAATAGCATCGATGCTGATCTGATGCTTTGCCAGGATACGGGTCACGTCGGCCAGCACGCCGGGCTTGTCTTCCGCATTTAAGCGTAAATAGTAAGCGGTTTTGAATTGCTGCGACGGCAACACCGGAATATTGTGCAAGGCATCGGCTTGGAAGGCCAAATGCGGCACCCGGTTTTCAGGGTCGCTGGTTAACGCCCGCACGACATCAATCACATCCGCCACAACCGATGAAGCGGTCGGATCGGCACCCGCACCGGCACCGTAATACAGCGTAGGCCCCACCGCATCGCCTTTGACCACGATGGCGTTCATCACGCCGTTGACATTGGCGATCAAGCGGCGTTCGGGTATCAGCGTGGGATGCACCCGTAATTCAATACCTTCCTGCGTCTTACGGGCTATGCCCAGATGCTTGATGCGATAGCCTAATTGCTCGGCATATTCCACATCGGCGCGGGTAACCTGGGTAATGCCTTCAGTGTAGACCTTATCGAACTGCAAGGGAATCCCGAAGGCGATGGAGGCCAGAATCGTCAGCTTATGTCCGGCATCGATGCCTTCCACGTCAAAAGTCGGATCGGCTTCGGCATAGCCTAGGGCTTGCGCTTCCGCCAGCACGTCGTAAAAATCGCGGCCTTTGTCGCGCATTTCGGTCAGGATGAAATTGCCCGTACCGTTGATAATCCCGGCAAGCCATTGGATTTGGTTGCCGCTCAGCCCTTCACGAATGGCTTTAATAATCGGAATGCCTCCCGCGACTGCCGCTTCAAAGGCGACGATTACGCCTTGCTCGCTGGCCTTGGCAAAAATCTCGTTACCGTGTAAGGCAATCAGCGACTTATTGGCGGTCACGACATGTTTATGGTTGGCAATCGCCGCCAGCACCATGTCTTTGACTGCGCCTGCACCGCCGATCAACTCCAGGACAATCTCGATTTCCGGGTCGCTGATGATTTCGTAAGGGTCGGTCGTCAAGGCTATGCCTTGGGTGTCGCATATACGTTGCTTGGTTAAATCCTTGGCGGACGCGCGGGTGATGACGATCTGCCGCCCTGCCCTGCGGGCGATTTCTTCGGCGTTGCGTTTCAGCACGTTAACCGTGCCACCGCCAACCGTGCCTAAGCCGATGATGCCTATTTTTACGGGTTTCAAAATAATGCCTTCTAAATATTTTTATTTCATTAATTTTTTAATAGTTCCCATGCTCCGCGTGGGAATTCATTTCATGACGCTCCTGCGTCCCGAAATATTGGTATCAACCGCAATCACGCAACTGCGCCGTAATCCGCCGCATGATAAGGGTACACCACACATTCGGCGGATTACGCCGCGGCCAAACAAAAGTGGCAACCAAAACCCAACCACGTTGCGCGACCAATCCCCCCCCTACGGAATGCGCCTTACGGCCTTTATTTAAGAAGCAATAATCCGATAATAATAACAAAAGCAAATCTATACAAAGCCAATTCTTTGTGAATTAGGCTTTTAAAACTACGCATTAAATCTAAAATCTTGGATTCAAAAGAAGCACTTTCTCCCTCAATAAATTTGAGATTTTCAACGACGGACGCCATTTCAAAAGTAACAATATCAACAAGGTTGATACCATTCTTCCTCGAAGTATCAAGTACTGCATCTTGACCTTCAAAATCACGGCCATATTCAAGATCGCGCGCATATATCATTATTTTTTGTGGACTACGTCCGCTTAATACAAGTGAAAATAATTCTGAAAAAAAAGAATCATCAATGACAACTGAAGCGAATATATTTTCTTCATCCGAAGAATATTCGTCTTCATGTTTTCTATATACAAAAACACCAATTGCTTTATTGGCATCGGTATGCTCATTGTAATAATCGCCATTTTTAACTGTGAGGCTACATTCAACATCTTTTAGTGATGCGCCTTCCTTTGTCAACAAATCAAAATCAGGTGCAATTTTTATCTTAAAATTAATTAATCGTTCTGAAGGCCCGCTTATACCTTCTGTCCATTCATTTTCTTTTACCATACTAATAACCGCTACGGCTGATTTGACTACAAACGGGATGGACATCGAATGATTCATATTAAAACTCTCTCCAAATAATATGCAGGACGGAGTAAATCAGTTTATTCTGACTTGTTTTGTTTTATTCTAGATAACCCCATCCTTCTTCATCATTTGCCTTATACCTCGAATGGCTTGCCGGGTACGGTGTTCATTTTCGATCAGGCCGAAGCGGACATGGTCGTCACCGTACTGGCCAAAGCCGATACCAGGCGCAACCGCCACTTTAGCTTCCAGCAATAGCTTCTTGGAAAACTCCAGTGAACCCATAGCCTGATAAGCTTCCGGGATTTTCGCCCAGACGAACATGGTAGCTTTGGGTTTTTCCACCGGCCAGCCGATGGAGTTCAAACCTTCGCACAACACGTCGCGACGCTTGCGGTACATCTCCGCAATTTCGTGGACGCAATCCTGCGGCCCTTCCAGGGCGGCAATCGCCGCGATCTGGATTGGCGTAAAAGTACCGTAATCCAGGTACGATTTGATCCTTGCCAATGCCGAAACCAGTTCCTTATTGCCGCACATAAAACCCACACGCCAGCCCGGCATGTTGTAACTTTTCGACATGGAAAAAAACTCCACGGCAATGTCCTTTGCACCCGGCACTTGCAGGATGGACGGCGCGACATAACCATCAAACACGATATCGACATAAGCGATGTCATGCACCACCCAAATCTTATGCTCCTTGGCGAGGGCGATGATTTTCTCGAAGAAATCCAGCTCGACGCAGCCGCTGGTCGGGTTGCCGGGAAAGTTCAGGATCAGCATTTTCGGTTTCGGCCAAGAGTCGGTGATCGCCGTTTCTAACGCTTCAAAAAAATCGACGCCTGGAATTAACGGCACATGCCGCACATCCGCTCCGGCAATGACCACGCCGTAAGGGTGGATAGGGTAAGCAGGATTCGGCACCAGCACCACATCGCCCGGCCCTAACGTCGCCAAGGCCAAATGCGCCAAACCTTCTTTCGAGCCGATAGTGACTATGGCTTCTGTTTCTGGATTGAGGTCAATATCAAAGCGGGTCTTGTACCAGTTGCAAATCGCCCGTCGCAACCGTGGTATGCCTTTGGACATCGAATATCGGTGGGTATCGGGCCGCTTGGTCGCCTCCAACATCTTATTGACGATATGGTCCGGCGTAGGCTGGTCTGGATTGCCCATGCCGAAATCGATAATATCCTCGCCCGCCGCCCGCGCCTTGGCTTTAAGCTCATTGACGATATTGAAAACGTAAGGGGGTAAACGGCTGATGCGCTGAAATTGTTCCATTAACTGCTCTTGAGAAATCCAGATTACTGTGGACGTTAAAAAATCGTTCTAAGGTACTGTCACCCATGAGAGATGTCAAATTGGGTTAAGGCAACTGCGATTGACAACTATGACGGGCTAGAAAAACAGGTTCGGCTTATGTCGTCCTGTTGCACAATATTGACTCCTCAACCCTAAGTAAATCTTCCGCCGTATCAACCCCCGCCGCTGGGGCTTTATCAACCACCTTAACTTTAATCGCTTCACCCTGCCAAAGAATACGGAGTTGTTCCAAGGATTCCACTGTTTCCAAAACCGAAGGTTCCCACTGGCAATAACGTTTGAGAAAATCGACCGTATAAGCATACATACCGATATGCCGGTAGTAGGCCATTTTCCCAGAACCCCGCCTATCTTCTTGGGCAAAACCGTCCCTGTCCCACGGGATCGGCGCACGGCTGAAATACAAGGCGTAGCCGTCCTTGTTTAACACCACTTTCACGGCATTAGGGTTGAATATTTCCTCAAAATCACTGATTTTGGCTGCCATTGTCGCTATGCCCGATTGCTGTTGGTCGGCCAAAACCGCAGCGAGTTCCTGGATAATTTCCGGGAGAATGAGGGGTTCGTCGCCTTGTACGTTGACGATAATATCGTCCCCCGACCACCCGCACAGTTCGGCAACTTCGGCAATACGTTCCGTGCCGCTTTGGTGATCCGGTCTTGTCATGATAGTCCGTATACCGAGATCGGAGACGGTTTGCATGATACGCTCGTCATCGGTGGCAACCACGACCTCTTCCGCTCCCGATTGCTGCGCCTTCTCGCAGACATGGGCGATCATCGGCTTGCCCGCGATGTTGAGCAAGGGCTTGCCCGGCAAGCGCGTGGAGGCATAGCGGGCAGGAATGACGACTTTAAAGCACAGCGTCATTTGTATAGGGCTTCGGCTTCTTCGGCCGTTAAGACACGAGCTTCATCTTCCAGCATCACGGGAATGTCGTCCTTGATCGGGAAAGCCAAACGGTCAGCCCTGCAGATAAGCTCTTGATCGGCCTTGTTATAAATCAACCGGCTTTTGCATAGAGGGCAAGCCAGGATGTCGAGCAGTTTTTTGTCTATCATGTTTTTTGTTTAAGTAAGTCTAAAAATTGTTGCCCGAAAGTGGCCTCAGGGACGGCTTTCACGGGTACGTACCAATGGTAAGGCTTGGCAAATCCGGTGCATTTTACCGCATCTTTTTCGGTCATCAGCACGGGTTTGTCGTCGCCCCATTCTATGTCGTCACGGCCAAACGGGTAATGGTCTGGAAAACTGTGCGTCATGCACGACAAGCCATTCATTTCGAGCAGCTTAAAAAAGCGCTCAGGATTCCCGATACCGGCTAAGGCATGGCAATCCAACCCTTGGAATTGTTGCAGCGGCTTTGGTTCATCGGTCAGTATATTAACAGCCGTATCGCCAACCAAGCGCATGGAAACTTCATGGTCAGCGTATTTGTCGCCATTCACCACCGTGAAATCGACGCTGCCTAAGCGTTCGATAGGTTCTCGTAAAGGCCCTGCGGGCAAACAATATCCGTTGCCGAAACGTCGCTCGCCATCAATGACGGCAATTTCAATATCCCGATCCAGTTTGTAGTGCTGTAAGCCATCGTCCGATAAGATCACATTGCAATCGAATCCGTCCAGCAGCCTTTTTGCCGATTCAACCCGCGACGGGCCGACAACCACAGGCAAACAGGTTTGTTTGGCTATCAGCAGGGATTCATCGCCAACTTTTTTGGCATCGCTATGTTTGTTCACGACTTGCGGCCAGGTTTCAGATAGGCCACCGTAACCCCGGCTGATAATGCCAGGCTTATATCCCGATGCGAGCAGCGTCTCCGCCAACCAAATGACTAACGGGGTTTTACCTGTGCCGCCAACGGTAATATTGCCGACGACAATCACAGGAACGGGCAATGTGTGCGACTTTAAAAACCCTTTACGGTATAAGAACCGTCTAACCCTGACGATGTCCGAAAAGACATAAGCCAACGGCAACAACAAAATGCCGAGAAAGGCATCCTTATACCAAACATCCGCAGCCCAGCGAGCCAGCGTCTTTTTCATTTGTCGGTTTCTTCTGAGCCTTCGGATTCCTGCGTCGCGAAAGTAATGTGGTCAAAGCCGACCTGCCCGGCCACATCCAGCACGGTCATCACCGATTGGTGAGGCGTTTTCGCATCGGCACTGATAATAAAGGGTAACTCTTTTTCTTCCTGAGATAGCCTTACCAGTTCACGCATTAGCGTTTCCCGTTTCTGGTCGGGCAATCGACGGCTTTGGCCTTCGTTGCCGCTCATCAGGAAGTAAACACCTTTTTCGTCGATGGTCACGTTTACGCTTTTAGGGTGATTATCGGCTTCTTTACCGTTGGCTTCCGGCAGCTTTATCTTGACTTCGGTATGGCGGTTAAAAGTCGTCGAAACCATGAAAAAAAGCAGCAACACAAACAGCACGTCAATCATGGAGATTAAGGTGATATCAACTTTTTCCCTTCTTTTGCGCTGGAATTTCATCAGCTTGCCTCGCGGTCGCCGTGCAGGATGTCGATCAGTTTTAAGGCTTCATCTTCCATGCCGATGACATATTCATCAACCAAGCGCTCAAAATACCGATGAAAAATCAGGCTGGGAATGGCCACTGTCAACCCTGCTGCCGTAGTAATCAACGCGATCGAAATCCCGCCCGCCAGGGACGCGGGATCGCCCGCACCGTTTTTCATCAGCGACGAAAATATTTCGATCATGCCGAATACGGTACCTAATAAGCCCAGTAATGGACCCACCGCCGCAATCGTACCTAAGGCATTGAGATAACGCTCCAGGTCGTGCGCGACCTTCCGCCCCGCTTCTTCCATGCAATCTTTTATGACTTTCCTGTCATGAAGGCTATTGAAAAGGCCAGCCGCCAGAATATAACCCAGCGGGGAACTGACTTTTAGCTTCCGTAATGTCGTATCGTCCAGCTTATTTTCCATGTAGAGCTTACGTACTTGTGGCAGGAGGTCGGGCGGCAAAATCTTCTTCCGTTGCAACGACCAAAAACGCTCAACGATGATAGCCATTGCAATAATCGAACTTAAAATGATTGGGAACATCATCCAACCGCCACTTTTTATGATTTCAAACACGATATTTCCCGAAGAGTAAAACCTATCATTAAGGTACTAGGTGAAAGGTTGACGGTGCAAGTTTTTTTAACCTGAAATTCCGCCCTAAGTGTAGCAACATTCTTTCCGCCCCACCCATATATAGGCGATTATATAAGCAATGCCGCTGCATACGGCAGCCGTCGAGTAGATCACATGAGACCCTAGCGACTCCCAATAATGACCGCTGGCTAAACTGCCCAACATGCCGCCCAGGCCAAAACTTAAGCTATGATATAACGCCTGGCCTTTGCTTTGATGATGCTGGTCGAAATAGCGATGCACGAAATGGATCGCCGCGATATGCGTCCCTCCGAAGGTGGCGGCATGGAGGAGTTGGGCGACTATCAACAAGCTGGTATTGTCCACATAGCCACCGATCAACACCCAACGTAAGACGGCGAACAGCAAACTGGTCAATAGGATGCCTCGCAAGGAATAGCGTTTCAATAAGCCCTTCATGAACAGGAACAAAACAATCTCGGCGATAACGCCCAAGGACCAAAGCAACCCCGTTGTCGTCGTCGAGTAAAGATGCTGTTTCAGGTAAATCGAATAAAACACATAATACGGCGCATGGGCAAATTGGAGCAGCACATACACCAACAGGAAGGCGATCACCTCCGGTTTCTTGATGATGTTGGCCCATCGAATTGGATGGCGGTCATGGCCAATGTGTCGGCTTTCCGGTGTCGCCAGGGTCGTCAACCAATTCATGGCCAATAAAGCGGTAATCAAAAAGGGCAAAAGCACGATGGGATGGCTGTCGAGCAAGTGACCGACTGCCGTCACTGTCAGTATAAAACCGACCGAACCCCACAAGCGGATGCGGCTGTAGCCATGCGAATCTGCCCGCAAATGGGATAAGGTGATCGCCTCATACAACGGCAAGGGCGCATTCCAGAAAAAGCTAAAGGCTATGGTCAACCAGGCGAATTCCACATAGTTATGGATTGCCAAAAAACCCGCAAACAGGAGCGCCGCAAAAAACGATGTCCAGCGGATGATACGCAGGTTTTTCCGGCTACGGTCGGCAATCCAGCCCCACAAATTAGGCGCAATGATTTTAGTACCCACCAACAGCGCCGACAACTGCCCTATTTCAGCGGAATTGAAGCCGTTTTCCTTAAGGTATAAGCTCCAATAGGGGATGAACGCACCTAATGTGGCGAAATAGCAGAGGTAGAAGCTGGAGAGTCGCCAATAAGGCACGGGCATTTTTAAAGTTTTACAATTGCACTAATGATACGCTGAGGTTCGTTCTTCACCCCACCGAGTTATGCGGCTTTTTGCGTGGAATCGCTTGAGCATAATGTTATGCGCTTTATTTCCTTTGCTAAACTATGCCCTATCTTTTCTGCAAGCATTACAGGAACAGCATTACCAATTTGACGCATCGCCTCTCCCCATACACCTTTAATAACAAAGTCATCGGGGAAAGTTTGTATTCGCTTCGCTTCAAATATGGTGAAATAACGTACACTTCCATCATTGAAGCGTATCATATTCTCTCCGCCTGGAACGCCATGACCTCCAGCTTTAACTGTTTTTGACGGCCAATCAAAATCACTACCTGTGTGTCCTGGATAGGTGCGTGCACCATCGCGAAAGATATGGTCGATTATTCCATGATTTGATTTTGGGTCTGGCGTATCAAATAAAGCATCTCGTATGGTTTGCCACGGCAGAGATTCTGGTTCAAACATGCCGTATTTATTATATAGCCGAGCTATTTTTTCTTTAAGAAGGGCATTTAAAACAGGTCGTAATGATTTAGGAATCTTGTGGCGATCCCAGTATT
>NZ_AYLO01000040.1 GCF_000496735.2 Methyloglobulus morosus KoM1 | reverse complement strand
TTAATTTGATACAACGATAAGCAATATCGCCGACCATCGCCAATACACCACGAATACCGTCACTCAATAACTCGACTTTTAATATTCCATGCTCATCATGATTAAGTACGAGTGATTTTTCATGGCTCACACTATATTCTAAGGTATGCCAACCAGTTTCATACAAAAGACTGTCGATAGCTATTTGTACAATTTGAATAGTATTTAACCATTCTGAAACTATTTCAGGCGGTAGTCCCTTTTCCGATTGTTTAATTTGGTCTTCTCTGTAGCACTCAAATACCCAGATAAACCAATCTGCAAAATGTTTATAAGATGACGCAGGGTCAAGGCAATCTCGATAGGCATATAAACGCATATAAAAATCAGGATTTTCTATGCCTCGGACAGTTTTACCTTCAGTTAAGCGCTTTTGACTCCAAAGTCGCCCAGTGCCGTAGTAACCCATAACAGGTAAATCAATTTCATGACTTTCTGGATTTCTAGCGAAATTTTGAGTTATAGATGCCAAAATTTTGATTACTCTGGCAGCTCCTCTTTCCTTGGTTTTCGTACCTTTGGCTTCGCTGTCACGAATCCGCATCCAGTTCCAAGTTTTCTTATATTTCTCGAACCCCTTTACCTTTAAATCAATATCCCAATCACCTTCGAATGCTATTTTACTTGGCAATTGGCGTAGCATTTGTCGACTTGGTTTTTTAAATGTTATCCTAACATCATCAATACTAATATTATTTTTAGTGTCGCTAGCAGGATTTCTAGCTAAATCAAAACCTTTTACAAAAGGCCACAATCCAATACGGATGGCATCCAACACGGATGATTTTCCTTGGCCGTTTTTTGCCACCAGCACAGTCAATTGTTCATCTAAATCAATTGACAAAAATTCAAAACATCGAAAATTAGTGATTTTCAGGTTTTTTAGCTTCATACTCGTTATTACCAACTTATGCGTTGCTAAACATTTTTTCTTGGCCGATAACGCTTATCGCAAGTCGCACACAATCCGCCAACCGCCATGAACACCGCACCCAACCATATCCAGCGGATAAAGGATTTGTAATAAATCCGAAGGCTCCACGCGCCGTTATCCCCCAGTGGTTCGCCGATGGCGACAAACAAGTCCCTGAACAGTCCGGCATCAATGGCGGCTTCCGTCATGGGCATTTTTTGGACTTGGTAAACCCGTTTTTGCGGTTCAAGCGTGACGTCCGCCTTACCTTCATGGCTAACCGTTATCAGCCCCTGTTGGGCAATGTAATTAGGGCCTTGGGTTTCTTTGATCCCTTGAAACCTGAACGTATAACCGGATAGCGCCAGCGTTTCGCCAGGGGACATGCGGATGTCCTTTTCGACACTGTACACGGAAGTCAGGGTAATGCCGATGACGAAAACGGCGATTCCCAAATGGGCAATCGACATACCATAAAATCCGGCGGGGATTTTGGTCAGTCGTTCCCAGGAAAAGCCTTTGTCGCCCAAGCGGTCAATGAACGACAGCGCCGTCATGGCAACCGTCCATAAGGCCAAGGTCAAGCCCAGTGCGGCAGCCCATGAATAGTACGGCATCAGCAGGGGCCACGCCAATCCGCCTATCAGGCATACCAAGATCAACCAACGCACCCTTGAGGTGAGTTCACTTAAACTATCGCGCTTCCAGCGCAACAGCATCCCCAAGCCGACAGCAATCGCCAACGGTGCCATTAGCGGAATGAATACGGCATTGAAATACGGCGGCCCGACGGAAATTTTACCTAAACCCAGCGCGTCAATCACTAAAGGGTACAACGTCCCTAACAAAATGCTGGATGCGGTCACCACGAGCAACACGTTATTGATTAAGATGACGGACTCCCTGGACACCATCTCAAAAGTCGCACTGCTTTTGACGTGAGGCGCACGGATTGCGTATAAGAGCAACGAGCCGCCGACGACTATCGCTAGGAAAATCAGGATAAACAAGCCTCTGGCTGGGTCACTGGCGAAGGCATGGACAGACGTCAACACACCCGAACGCACGAGGAAAGTTCCCAGCAAGCTTAATGAAAAGGCAAAGATAGCCAGGAGAACAGTCCAGGTCTTGAACACGCCGCGTTTTTCAGTTGCCGCCAAGGAATGGATCAAGGCCGTGCCGACCAGCCAAGGCATGAAGGACGCATTCTCGACCGGATCCCAGAACCACCAACCGCCCCAACCCAGTTCGTAATAAGCCCACCAACTCCCGAGCGCAATGCCCAGCGTCAAGAATGTCCAGGCTACCGTTGTCCAAGGCCGCGACCAACGCGCCCAAGCGGCATCCAAGCGGCCTTGCATCAAGGCGGCAATCGCAAATGCAAAGGCTACGGAAAAGCCGACATAGCCCATGTACAGCATGGGCGGATGTATCGCAAGCCCAACATCTTGCAATAAGGGATTCAAATCCCGACCTTCAGCGGGAGCTGGGAACAGGCGTTCAAACGGACTCGAGGTCAGCAACAAGAACAGGATAAAGCCGACGCTTACCATCCCCATCACACCCAAGACCCGTGCGACTGTTGCGTCGGGAATGTCCCGACTAAACCGTGCAACCAAAGCCGTCCAGCAGGACAATACTAACGCCCATAACAACAATGAACCTTCATGCGCGCCCCATACGCCCGAAAACAAATACAACACGGGCAGTGCGGTATTGGAATTCATGGCCACATATTGCACAGAAAAATCGTGCGTCAAAAAACTATAGGTTAGACAACCGTACGCCATTGCCACAAACAATAATTGCCCAAATGCCGTCGGCCTGGCAATGGCAATCCACCCAGTGATTGCGCGGCTTGCCCCGAAGATCGGCACGATGGCAAGGGTAATCGCCATACATAAGGCCATGATTAAGGCAAAATGACCGATCTCAGGAATCATTGTGTTTGACCTGACACAGTGCCTTCGGGCTTTTTCAAACTCGCCTTAACTTCCGGCGGCATATAGTTTTCATCATGTTTTGCCAACACTTCTTCGGCAATAAAAACGCCTTGCGGATTTAATTTTCCGTGCGCGACGATACCTTGCCCTTCCCTAAACAAGTCCGGCAGGATACCCGTGTATTCGACGGTCACTTCTTTATTGAAATCGGTTAACTTAAAACGCACCATCATGCCTTTATCCGGCCTTTCTACCGATCCTTTAATGACCATACCGCCCAAGCGAAACAAAGTACCCTTGGGTGCTTTGCCTTCCACCACGTCAGTAGGCGGGAAAAAGTACATCAAATTATCGTTGAAAGATTTGAGTGCGAATGCGGTTGCCAACCCCGCGCCCAGCACCATCAGGCCAATCAAGATCAAACGTTGTTTTCTGGCAGGTTTCATGAATCTTGTCGTTTTTGTTTAAGCGCTTGCTGGCGCAAAAATTGTTTACGTTGAATGACAGGGATGACCACATTGGCAACCAAGACGACTAAACAAATGCCATAAGATGTCCACACATAAAAGCCGTACCCGCCCATCGCCAGGAATTCTTGCGCGCTCATAAGCCACCTTCCTCAACCGCTTTAGTTTTGACCCATTGGGCATTACGTTCGCGTTGCAATAGCTCGATCCTAGCCCGCAATATCAGGGCAATCAGGTAATAAATCTTGAACGCCAATGCCATTAACAACAAAGGCACCAACATCGTGACGTGTATCGAGGGTTTGTCCATTTTCGTGACCGTCGGGCCCTGGTGCAGGGTATTCCACCACTCGACGGAGTAATGGATAATCGGGATATTGACCACGCCCACCAATGCCAGGATAGCCACCGCCTTGGATGCACTGCGCTTGTCATCCATCGCGCCATACAAACCGATGACACCCAGATACAAGAACAGCAGGATCAATTCCGATGTCAACCGCGCATCCCATACCCACCACGCCCCCCACATCGGCTTACCCCACAAGGAACCGGTCACCAGGGCAATAAAGGTAAAGCTGGCCCCGACCGATGCACTGCTAATCATGACGATTTCCGCCAACTTAATCCGCCAAACCAGGCCGATGCCACCCGCAATCGCCATCACCACATAGATAAACAACGACATCCAAGCACTGGGAACGTGGATATAAATGATGCGGTAACTGTCGCCTTGTTGGTAATCGGGTGGTGCGAGATACAAGCCGCCATATAGGCCACTTGCCGCCAACAATAAGAAAATAACGACAAGCCACGGCATCAATCGTTCGGTTAGCGCATAAAAATGTGGCGGTGATGCCATCCGGTGGAAAAACCGGACAACCGGGTCAGGGACTAAAAACATAAATGATTAGGCTCAATGCAGAAGGTACAAGGCACAAAGGGCATTCAATTGACTCTAAAAGGGAGCTTTATATCCTTGGCTTACATTTAAAATTATTCTGTTTATCAAGCCTTGCAATAAGAAGGTATCCAAGTCCGTTCGATCATATAGTCTGGCACTTCATTAAAATCAAAGGCTTCGCCATCATTAATCATTTGCTTCACATCGAACAATTGTCCAACTTCAGGGATGTCATTAAAGAACAGGGTATATAAAGGCTTTACCATCCACTTTGAAATTTTCATACCGATAGGCCCAATGAAATTTCTGCGCTGACCTACGTGGGCCACTTCATCAATAGTGATTTCATCCAACAATTCTTTCATTCGTTGGCGGACTTCAGGCTCATCCGCCAAGATGTCATCAAACAAGCGATGCAAATGGAAATAATAGGTGACCCCCATCAATTCAGTGACAAATGCCGGTGTATCCATCAAGAAACCGGGAACTTTAGGGAATTGTTCGTAAACCCATTCTTTCCACGGTGACAAGGGCATCCATTCAACCTTATCTAAACCACAAGTCCGCAACATCTCATCAAACAAGCGCCAATGACAAAACTCTTCGGCCAAATGTATGCGGCTGATTTTATCTTCCAGCGAATGGGAATTCGCCATATCGGGGACGACATCCCAAGCACCTTTAATGCCTACCCATTCATGCCGGGCAAACTTGTACATACCTGTTAACATTATGGTAAGACGATCCAGGGATTTAGGGTCATCCTTCATTTCTATGTAGTTGCGATAAAACGCATCAGGATCGACCAGCGGCTTGTGCAGTTTGACGGGGTTATCCTTAAAATATTTGAGTTTTGCACGTTTCTTTGCCAAATCTTGCTCTGCTTCGTATAACTCGCCACCATGCTGCTGGGTAAAACGCCAGTAATCCTCAAAATTCTCTTTTCTTTGCTGTTTGGTTGCCAAGGTAAAAACGGAAAGGTATTTGCCAGAAGTCATAGTGCATTGCTCTTTGTTGGTCTTTATTTTTCACATTTTACGGGATATTATGAATTTATACTCATTTTTAATGCGGCTGCCGTCGGCCAAGGCGCCAACACCAAAGCCATCAATAGCATCGATACCAAGATATTAATTTGCGCAGCCACAGGCAAGCCGCTGCCCGCCATCTCGACGGCATTGCTGGCAAAGATCAAGACGGGTACGTACAAGGGCAACACCAACAAAGACAAGATCATGCCGCCACGGCGCAACCCTACGGTCAAGGCAACGCCGACTGCACCGATCAAGCTTAATATGGGCGTACCTAACGCTAATGTTAACAACAAGATGCTTAAGGACTGATTAGGCAGGCCTAGAAAAACGGCGAGCAACGGCGCAACGATCAGCAACGGCAAACCCGTCGTCAACCAATGGGCGGTTATCTTGCCTAAAACCAGGATGGATGTTGGATAGGGGCTTAACAAAATCTGCTCCAAAGAGCCGTCATCAAAATCGGAACGGAAAAGGCTGTCTAAGGAAAGCATCGTCGCCAGCAAAGCCGAAACCCAGATGATGCCAGGCGCAATCGCTTGCAATAATTTGGGCTGCGCCCCTATTCCCAACGGGAACAAGGTAATAACCAAGATAAAAAACAACACGGGATTGGCACACTCCGAACGCCGCCGCAAGGCTAATACCAAGTCGCGGCGAACAATTGCCGTAAACGCATCAAACAAAGCCATCAAGACAGCCTTATACGCTGCACATCAACGCCATTTAAGTCAATGTCATGGTGTGATGTCATGACGATCATGCCACCATTGGCGCAATGTTCGGCCATTAATGATTCCATCAGGGTTATGCCTTGCTTGTCCAATGAGGTAAAAGGTTCGTCCAATATCCACAAGACATTGTGGGTAATCAACAGCCGCGCCAGTGACAAACGCCTTTTTTGTCCTGCCGACAAGGCTTGGATTAAGGTATCTTCATAACCCGATAGCCGAACTTTGTCCAATGCTTGCTGGATTGTTAACCTTCCCGATTGGCTCAACGCCTGCGACAGCTTTAAGTTTTCCAACACCGTCAATTCTTTTTTAATGCCGTCCAAATGGCCGACATAAGCCATATCCGAATAATACTGGTAATGCGGAATTGCTTCCTCACCCCATGAAACAGTGCCGGTATCAGGCTCACGAAATCCGCAGATTATTCGTAATAAAGAAGTCTTACCGCTGCCATTGTTGCCTTCCAGTAACAGTACCTGGCCTGGATGGACAGCAAACCCAAGGCCTGCAAATAATTCCCTGTCGTCGCGTGTGCAGCTTAGATTTTGGCCTTCCAACTTATGGCATGATTTGGGGTGCATTTTTAGCTGGTTACTGTACTAATTTCGATAGTTTCAACTGACTGAATGGTTTGAGTTCGTTTGCCGAAGAGCAGCCTAACTCAGATTTAGGCAATACTAATCATCATAACTAGTACAAAATTTTATCACCTCAAGCGTCATTCGACATCCCTAACGGAATTTTGTATATAATACCAAGCAATGAACGTATTCAGGATCATTTCGCTTTGGCTTCTATACAGAACCCGTCAGTTTGTAACATTCAAGCAACTTCATCTCGCCAATCGACCATGAACATTGCAAGCCCCGCCCCAACAGGAATAAAAATGAGCAACTTATTATCGGAAATTACCGGTCAGGAAGATATTGATCCTGCAGAAACACAGGAATGGATCGAGGCGTTACAATCCGTTTTGGAAATTGAAGGCAGCGAACGAGCCCATTTTCTGATTGAACGGCTGGTCGCGGTAACACGCCATTTTGGGTTTGACATTCCTTTTAGCGCCAATACGGCCTATATCAACACTATTCCGGTCGCGCAACAGGCGCAATTTCCGGGCGATTTTGCCATTGAACAACGCATTCGCTCTTACGTACGCTGGAATGCCATGATGATGGTGTTACGTGCTAACAAAAACACCAATGTGGGCGGACATATCGCCAGCTTTGCTTCGGCGGCGACCTTATATGATGTCGGCTACAATCATTTTTGGCGCGCTGCGACTGACCAATTCGCTGGGGACTTGATTTTCACCCAGGGTCATTCCGCACCGGGCGATTATTCACGGGCTTTTTTGCTGGGTCGACTGACTGAAGCGCAATTGAATAATTTTCGTCAAGAGGTAGGCGGCAACGGATTGTGTTCTTATCCCCATCCTTGGCTGATGAGCGAGTTCTGGCAATTCCCTACCGTTTCCATGGGCTTGGGCCCTATCATGGCGATTTACCAAGCCCGTTTCATGCGTTATATGCAAGACCGGGGCTTTGCCGACAATTCCGAACGCAAAGTGTGGGCATTCCTGGGCGACGGAGAAACCGACGAACCGGAATCATTGGGCGCCATCGGCATGGCAGGACGCGAGAAACTGGACAACCTGATTTTCGTCATCAACTGCAATCTCCAAAGGCTGGACGGCCCGGTACGCGGCAATGGCAAAATCATCCAGGAATTGGAAAGCGAATTCCGTGGTGCGGGTTGGAATGTCATCAAGGTCATCTGGGGGCAACGTTGGGACGCCCTGCTCGCCCGTGACAAGGATGGCCTGTTAGCGGCGAGGATGATGACTTGCGTGGACGGGGATTTCCAGGCATTCAAGTCCAAAGACGGTGCGTATGTGCGGGAACACTTCTTTAACACGCCAGAACTGAAGGCGATGGTTGCCGACTGGTCCGACCGCGACATCTGGGAACTCAATCGCGGCGGGCATGATTCCGAAAAGGTCTATGCGGCCTTTCATGCGGCAATCAACCATCAAGGCCAACCGACCGTTATCCTTGCCAAGACCATTAAAGGCTATGGCATGGGGGCGGCGGGGGAAGCCTTATATACCGCGCATCAGGCGAAAAAAATGGATGATGTGTCCTTAAAGCATTTCAGGGATCGTTATGAACTGCCGGTAACGGACGAACAACTCCATGACTTGCCTTACCTGACCTTCCCAGAAGACTCAAAAGAAATCAAATATATGCGCCAAAGAAGAGAAACCTTAGGTGGGCATCTCCCTTCGCGCCGTACGAAATCCTACACCCTTGAAATTCCAGCGCTTAGCGAATTCAAATCCTTACTTGAAGCCAGCGGCGAAGGCCGTGAAATTTCCACCACGATGGCGTTTGTGCGCCTGCTCAACATCCTCGCGAAAGACAAAAATATCGGCAAGCGCATCGTACCCATTGTCCCTGATGAATCCAGGACGTTCGGCATGGAAGGCATGTTCAAGCAACTTGGCATTTGGTCGCAAGTCGGCCAGTTGTATACCCCCCAGGATGCTGGGCAATTGATGTTTTATAAGGAAGATAAGCACGGCCAAGTGCTGCAGGAAGGCATCAACGAAGCCGGTGGATTGTGCGACTGGATCGCGGCGGGTACGTCGTATTCCACCAACAATGTGCCGATGATCCCGTTTTTTATCTATTACTCCATGTTTGGCTTCCAACGGGTTGGCGATTTGATCTGGGCTGCCGCTGACCAACGCACCCGAGGCTTCCTGATGGGCGGCACGGCGGGCAGGACGACATTAAACGGCGAGGGCCTGCAGCATGAGGACGGTCATAGCCATTTGATGTCCGCCACCGTGCCTAATTGCGTCTCCTACGACCCGACTTTCGCCTATGAATTGGCTGTCATCATTCAAGACGGGATGCGCCGTATGTATGTCGAACAGGAAGACATCTTTTATTACATCACGGTAATGAATGAGAATTACGCTCACCCTGCCATGCCTGAAGGCGCGGAATCCGATATATTAAAAGGCATGTATTGCTTTAAGCGTGGGGCAAAATCGAAAGCACCTCGCGTTCAACTATTAGGTTCCGGCGTTATTTTCCGTGAGGTCGAATTTGCGGCCGAACTGTTGCGTAATGACTGGGGTGTGGAAACCGACCTCTGGAGTTGCCCAAGCTTTACCGAATTGGCGCGGGAAGGACAGTATTGTGAACGCTGGAATCGCTTGCATCCGCTGGAATCGCCCAAAATATCGCATGTCGCCAAATGTTTAAACAACGCCGAAGGACCTGTGATTGCCGCTAGCGATTACACCCGAACATTTGCCGAACAGATTCGTGCCTATATTTCTGTCCCTTATACCGTGCTGGGCACAGATGGCTTTGGTCGCTCCGACACCCGCAGCAACCTCCGCAAATTCTTTGAAGTTGACCGTTTCCACATTACTATTGCAGCCTTAAAAAGCTTGGCTGATTTGGGCAAATTGGATAAATCCAAAGTGGCCGAAGCGCTCACCAAATACGGCATTGCCACCGACATAACAGCACCTTGGTTAACTTGATCGAGTGGGCTAACTTGGGATGACAAAAACAGGATAACAATAAAAATGGCTGATGTAATCGAAATAAAAATCCCTGATGTGGGTGGCGTTGCCAGTATAGACGTGGTGGAAGTGTTGATTAAGCCCGGTGATATCGTGGTATTAGACCAGTCCATTGCCACGTTGGAAACCGACAAGGCCAGTATGGAATTACCCGCCAGCGCAGGTGGAACCGTCCAACAAGTACATATCAAACCCGGCGATAAAGTGGCTGAAGGTTCTTTGGTGGCAACGGTATTGATAAATGGCTCCGATGTCACCCAACCCGTCGCAGCAGCAAAGCCCGAAGCGACTACGGCAACATTCGAAGTGCCGACACCTGCACCCGTTGCACAAACACAAACCGCCCCCACCAACATCCCAGAATCCGTAAAACCCGCCCCACTCCCAACAACCCCAGCTATCGCGATTGACCATGGCGTTCCTGTGGCAGCGCACGCCTCACCTTCCATACGCCTGTTTGCGCGGGAATTAGGTGTAGACATCGCCAAAATAACGGTGGGCAATGGCCGTAAAGGCCGCATCCTAAAACAGGATGTCCAAGCCTACGTCAAACGAATCATGAGTGAAGGTGCGCCGCAAGGCGGCGCTGGCATTCCGCCCATTCCCGCCGTTGATTTCTCCCAATTCGGTGACATCGAAACGCAGAAACTCAGTAAAATTAAACGGTTGACAGGCCAAAACCTCAGCCGTGTCTGGCTCAACCTTCCGATGGTGACTTACCATGAAGAGGCCGACATTACCGAAATGGAAGCTTTCCGCGTGACATTAAATGCAGAAAAAGCCAAGGATGAAGTGAAAATTACCGGTTTGATGTTCATTATCAAGGCATTGGTTGCCGCGATGAAGCAATTTCCCAGCTTCAATGCCTCCCTGTCCGCCGATGGTGAGAACCTGATCCTCAAAAAATACTGCAATATCGGTATCGCCGTAGACACGCCCAATGGCTTAGTCGTGCCCGTCTTACGTAATGTTGACAGCAAAAGCATCAATCAACTGGCTAACGAACTGGCCGAAAAAAGCGACAAGGCACGGCAAGGCAAGCTCATGCCAACCGATATGCAAGGCGGCTGTATCACCATTTCCAGCTTGGGCGGCATCGGCGGCACGGCATTTACCCCTATCGTCAATGCACCCGAAGTCGCAATCCTAGGGGTAACCCGTGCAAAAATGCAGCCGGTTTGGAATGGTAAGGAATTTGTCCCTCGACTGATGTTACCGCTCGATTTGACTTACGACCATCGTGTCATTGACGGCGCAGAAGGCGCACGATTTATGGCCCATATCAAACAAAACCTGAGCGATATTCGGCGATTATTGCTTTAAATGGAGATAAAATTAAATGGCTGAAACCCCCAAAAATAATGACCTAAAAACCGAAATCGTTGTGTTGGGTGGCGGACCCGGCGGCTATACTGCCGCTTTCCGTGCCGCAGACTTAGGCAAGCAAGTTGTATTGATTGAGCGTTATCCTGTTATTGGCGGGGTTTGTTTAAACGTCGGTTGCATCCCTTCTAAGGCCTTGCTGCATATCGCACAAGTCATTCATGAAGCAGAAGAATTCGGGAATAACGGCATCACCTTCGGCAAACCCAAAATTGATCTCGACAAAGTGCGTAGCTGGAAAGCAGGGGTTACGAAAACCTTAAATGACGGACTGGCGGGCTTGGCTAAGCAGCGGAAAGTCACTGTCGTTTACGGCTTAGGGAAATTCACTTCCGCCAATACAATCTCAGTTGCCGCTAATGACGGCTCGACAACAAGCGTACAATTTGACCAAGCCATTATCGCGGTTGGATCGCATCCTACTAAAATCCCCACATTCCCTTATGGCGACCCGCGCTTAATGGATTCGACGGATGCGTTGGAACTTAAGCAAATCCCCAAAAAACTGTTGATTGTTGGCGGTGGCATCATCGGCCTGGAAATGGCGACGGTCTACCACGCCTTGGGTTCGGAAATTAGTGTGGTCGAGTTGATGGACCAGATCATCCCTGGTTGCGATAAGGACTTGATTCGCCCTTTACATAACCGCATTAAAAAGCAATACAAGAATATCTGGCTGGAAACCAAAGTAAGCTCTATCCAAGCGCAAGCCAAAGGCCTTAAAGTTTCTTTTGACCGCGCCGATTCCATACCGGCTAGCGGCATACACACCATCCCTGGCGATAAAGGGAAAGACGCACCGGAATCCGAAGTGTTTGACTCTGTTCTAGTCGCCGTGGGCAGGCAACCCAACGGCCTTACCATTGGTGCAGACCTGGCAGGCGTCAACGTCGATGAACGCGGCTTTATTACCGTAGACAAGCAACAACGTACGAACATCAAAAACATTTTTGCCATTGGCGACGTAGTCGGCAACCCTATGTTGGCACACAAGGCTACACACGAAGGGAAAGTCGCGGCGGAAGTAGCCGCAGGGCATAAAGCGGCATTCGACGCGCTCACGATTCCTTCCGTCGCTTATACCGACCCCGAAATCGCCTGGATGGGACTGACCGAAATCCAGGCCAAGCAACAAGGCATCGAATACGACAAGGCCGCTTTCCCTTGGGCGGCCAGCGGGCGTTCATTAAGCATCGGCCGCAAGGAAGGTATCACCAAACTGATCTGCGAAAAAGGCACGGGGCGGGTCTTGGGCGCTGGCATTGTCGGCACCAACGCAGGTGAATTGATTGCCGAAGCCGTCCTGGCTTTGGAAATGGGTGCCGATGCCGAAGATGTAGGCCTGACTATCCATCCGCATCCAACCTTGTCTGAAACCTTAGGTTTTGCCGCCGAAATGATAATCGGCACGATTACGGATATTTACGTCAAGAAGAGCTGATTTGTTCATCGAGCCCATTAAGGCATAGCTCCCACTTCTTTGAAAAATTCGAACACCGAGTACACCGATGATAAGAACGTTAGCCATAATCCTGTCTCTTGCCCTGCTGGTCGCCATCAATTTCAGTATCTGGAGCTACATCAACAACCCACTCCAGTTGGAGCCGTGGACCAACACCACGCTGGGCGTCACATTTGACCCCACAAAAAAAGATGAAAATCCACGGACTAAAACAACCCATTCCGAAGAGGACATTGATAAGGATTTAGCGTTATTAGAGGGAAAATTCCACGCTGTCCGCACCTATAAGGTGTTAAAAGGGATGCATAAAGTCCCGGAATTGGCTGCCAAGCACAACCTTAACGTCACTTTAGGCGCTTGGATTGACGGCGATCTCGAAGAAAATAACCAAGAAATAGCGGAACTCATTCAACTCAGCAACCAGGATAATAACAGGATCATCCGACTGATGGTAGGCAATGAGGTGTTGCTGCGTAAAGACGCTACCCGTGCCGGACTCAAAGAAAGTTCGAAACAACTCAGTGTTTCATCTTTAGAAAAATATATTAAGTTTTCTAAGGAAGAACTTAAACGGGTTGCCCAAGACAACAAATTCCCTATCCCATTCTCTCCCATTTGGGTAGCCTGGGAACGAAAACTAAAAAACCCCGATGTTGCAAAAGAATTATTAATCGACTATATCCGTGAAGTCAAAAAACACACTCGACGTCCCGTCAGTACCTCGGAAACGTGGGACAGGTGGCTGGCTAATCCGGAAATTGCCAAGGAAGTCGATTATATCGGCGTCCATATCCTGCCTTATTGGGAAGGCATATCGGTCGATGAGGCCGTCGATTATGTATTCGACCGTTACCATCAAATGCAGATGGCATTCCCCGATAAACCCATCGTCATTACTGAAGTCGGCTGGCCTTCGGATGGGCAACCTAAAATACATGCAATCGCTTCGAAAACCAACCAAGCCAAATTTTTACGCCAATTCTTGAATCGCGCCGCTAAAGAAAAGCTGACTTATTATGTCATTGAAGCGTTCGACCAACCCTGGAAACGGACGGATGAAGGCTCAGCAGGTGCTTATTGGGGACTTTTCAACGCCGACCGGCAGCTCAAATTCCCGATGGACGGCGATGTCATTACCTTACCCTCTTGGGAACACTGGGCAGTTGGTGCGGCAGTTTTCAGTCTTCTTATCATGGGGTTGTTCTTATACACCCGTAACACAATCAAGCTACCCGGCATATTATTCTTCGGGGTGGTTGCCAATCTCGCGGCATCGTTTATCTTTTGGACAGTGTCTATCGGCGCACAGCAATACCAAACCAGTATAACCATTACGTTCTGGATCCTCATTGTACTGATGCAAATCATGGCGCTCGTCATATTGCTCATCGAAAGCCTGGAAATTGCCGAGGTCGTTTGGCACCGTAAAACGGCCCGGACATTCCAGCCCCTAGAACCGGGGCCGGATTTTAAATATCCCAAAGTATCGCTACACCTGCCCATCCATAACGAACCGCCGATGATGGTCAGAAAAACCCTGGAAGCATTGGCGAACGTGGACTACCCCAACCTTGAAGTCCTGGTGATGGACAATAACACCAAAGACCCCGCCGTTTGGCAGCCTGTGGAAGAAGACTGCAAACGTCTGGGACCGAAATTCCGCTTTTTCCACCTGGAAAACTGGCCGGGCTTTAAGGCGGGGGCGATTAACCACGCCCTGGAGCAGACCGCCAGCGATGCGGAAATCATCGCCGTTATCGACAGCGATTACATCCTCTCGCCAGACTGGCTGAAACGCATGGTGCCGTATTTCGACAACGAGAATGTCGGCTTCGTACAATCGCCCCAAGATTATCGCGACTTGCATATTAGCGCGTTCAAGTCATTCTGTTACTGGGAATATGCCGGTTTCTTCAATATCGGCATGGTGCAACGCAACGAATACAATGCCATCATCCAACATGGCACGATGACGATGGTCAGGAAATCGGCACTCATCGAAGTCGGAAAGTGGGCGCAGTGGTGCATCTGCGAAGACAGCGAGCTGGGGCTAAGGCTGTATGAGGCGGGTTATGATTCCGTGTATTGCAAAGACTCCTTTGGTAAGGGACTGATGCCGGACACGATGTCCGGCTATATGACCCAGCGTTATCGCTGGGTATACGGAGCGATGCAGATTATCAAGGCACATTGGCGCAGCTTTATACCGACCAAAAAATCGCCATTAACATCGGCCCAACGCTATTATTTTGTAGCCGGTTGGTTGCCTTGGTTTTCCGATGCGCTGGCACTTTTATTTACCACAGCCAGCTTAATATTGACGGGCTTTATTTGGTATGGCGTTAAATTAGGGCCTTTATTTGACATCTTAATGCAACAATTGAATAACGTTGATGCCGCTCTTATTCAAGATCGGGTGTTTTTTTTCGTCGACCAGGTGTTAACTTTCTTAGATCGGTTGTTCATTCATGACTTTGAAATCGAAGGCAACAAACCCAACATAGAATTGCCAATCACGGCTTTCCTATTGCCCACCATCGGCTTGTTCAGTTTTAAAATAATCCGTAGCTTATGGCTTTATCAAGTCCGTGTCCCCTGCTCTGTTTGGCATTCCATCGGCGCGTCCTTGGCAGGCTTGTCTTTAACCCATACGGTTGCAAAAGGCACTATTCAAGGATTGTTCATCAACGGCAAGCCTTTCATGCGTACCCCTAAATACGAAAAGCAAGGCCCCTTATTTACCGGCCTGATGACCATCAGGGAAGAGTTGCTTTTGCTTTTTCTTTTGGTTTCGTCAATTGTATTTATGAGTCACGCCAAACATTTCGACAACCTTAGCGGTCACTTGTGGGTCGCCGTATTGTCGGTGCAATCAGTGCCTTATATTGCCACATTAATCACCTTGTTGATTAGTATTGCACCTAATTACGGTTGGAACAAATCAGCCCTTTCCATGGAAGAACTGGACGAAGTATAAGCCGTCACGCCATAACCGTTTCATTAAAACTCTCAATAGTGAGGGGATTGCCATTCTTTCCCCTAGCCTTTGATTACGCTATAAACTGCCCAAACCTCTTCTCGGACATCACCTATAATTCCAGTTAGAATACTTTATTGAATGACCAACCCAAGAATCCACATGCGTTCAAATGACTTCTTTCCCCCAGGAAAATCTGACTTGTGAACGAATTCAGGTCTTTTTTCAGCGGCAACGGCGCATTGGCCAACATTTTGGAAGGCTACCAGCCTCGCGAAGCGCAAGCTGAAATGGCTGAAGCCATCGCCAATGCCATCGAAGAAAACCAAAACTTGATTGCAGAAGCCGGTACGGGTACGGGCAAGACCTTTGCTTATCTGGTTCCCGTGATTCTATCGGACAAAAAAGTGGTCATTTCGACGGGCACCAAAAACTTACAAGACCAACTCTTCAACAAGGATTTGCCGATTATCCGCAAAGCCTTGAAAACGCCTTTTGTCGCGGCATTGCTCAAGGGCAGGAGCAATTATTTATGTAAGTACCGACTGCAAAATTCATTGGATTCGACTTTCGGTTTTGGCAAAGAAGAAGCCGCTGCCTTGGGCAAAATCAAGTCCTGGTCAGGACGCACTAAAATCGGTGATATTGCGGAAATGTCCGACCTTAACGAGGGCGACCCGATCTGGTATATGGCCACTTCCACGGTGGAAAATTGCCTGGGGCAGGATTGCCCCGATTACAACGAATGCTTCTTGATGAAAGCCCGGAAAAAAGCCCAAGAGTGCGATTTGTTAGTCGTTAATCACCATTTACTATGTGCCGATTGGTCAATACGGGAAAACGGATTCGGCGAATTGCTGCCCAATGCGGAGGTGGTCATTGTCGATGAAGCGCACCAACTGGCGGAAACTGCATCCAACTTTCTCGGCATTCATGTCGGCGGCAAGCAATTGCTTGACTTGGCTAAAGATACCTTAATCGAGTATCACAAAGATGCCACCGACTTACCGGAACTCAGGGCAGCCTGTGAAGGTTTGGAACGTGAAACCAAGGACTTGCGCTTGGCATTTGGCATCGAACTAAAACGCGGCGATTGGGCAGAGATCAAAAACAACCCTAAGGTGATGTCGGGTTTAAGGGCGGTCACGGAACAGTTGCAACACTTGACCGGACAACTCAAGCTGGCATCGGTCAAAACCAAGGAACTGGATTTGTGCTATCAGCGAGCGGAAAACATTTCCCTGCAATTACACGATATTATTGATGACAAGTCCGGACAGTGGATCCGCTGGTACGAAACACATCGAAAAACCTTCACCTTAAGCCGTACTCCACTGGATATTGCCAAGGAATTCAGTACGTTTATGCAGCAACATAAGGCAACCTGGATTTTTACCTCGGCAACGTTGAGCGTGGCGGACAAGTTCGACCATTTTGCCAACAACTTGGGTTTGGGGGATATCCCCAGCAAACAATGGGGCAGCCCTTACGATTACGCCAACCAATCCTTATTTTACCATCCCAAAGGGTTGCCGAAACCGGATGACGCCAATTTTATCCCAGCGATTGTCGAATTTGTCATTCCTGTGCTGGAAGCCAGCAAAGGCCGGGCGTTTTTCCTCTTCACCAGCCACCGCGCACTCAAACAGGCGGCAGAATTGCTGGAATATCGCATTAGCTATCCCTTATTAATCCAAGGCACAAAACCCAAGGCGCAACTTTTAGAACAGTTCACGCGCAAAGGCAATGCGGTCTTGCTCGGCACGGCCAGTTTTTGGGAAGGTGTGGATGTCAGGGGCGAGGCCTTATCCTGCGTGATTATCGACAAGCTGCCGTTCGCCTCACCCGGCGACCCCGTACTTAAGGCACGATTGAACGCGATAACCGAACACGGCGGCAACCCTTTTTTTGAACACCAATTGCCCAACGCCGTCATCGCCTTACGGCAAGGCATAGGGCGCTTGATCCGCGACGAAACCGACCGTGGCGTATTGATGGTGTGCGATCCGCGCCTGTTGAAAAGAAGTTATGGGCAAATTTTTTTGGATAGCGTACCCGCCATGAAACGCACCCGCGATATTGCGGATGTCCGTGCCTTTTTCCACGCGGAAGGAACTAAAGATAAGCCCGAAGAACTCGTCCAATGAAATTACTTGCCGTTGAAACCGCAACAGAGGCCTGTTCCGCCGCCTTGATGATAAACGGCGAAATCGCCGAGCAATTCACGTTGACCGCAAATGGTCATAGCAAACTGATCTTGCCGATGATAGATGCCTTATTGGCTGAAGCAAACCTGCAACCTTCCGACCTTGACGGCCTGGCGTTCGGTTGCGGCCCAGGTTCATTTACAGGGGTGCGAATAGCGACAGGGGTTATCCAAGGCATCGCATTTGCACTTGGCTTGCCTGTCGTACCCGTATCCAATCTGGCGGCAGTTGCACAAGATTTTTTCGACCATAATGACGACAACCTTGTTTTCGTCGCTATGGACGCGCGGATGAATCAGGTTTACTGGGGTGTTTATCAACGCGGTCTTTTAGGTTTTGCTGAATTGTTGGGGAAAGAGGCCGTATTGGCTGCAAGTGAAATTGTATTTCCTGATGTGGCTGGCGTTGGGTTAGGCACGGGATGGAGGGTTTATCACCAGGAATTGTCAGCCCGTCTATCCCACCGCATTATCCGATATGAAGCCGATAATCTACCCAGGGCTAGGGCTGTTGCCCGCTTAGGATTTGATGGCTTTAATCACGGCCTGACAGTTATCGCCGAACACGCAATGCCCATTTATTTGCGGGATAAGGTTGCCAAGAAAGAATCTGAGCGAAATT
The DNA here is from genome assembly GCF_000496735.2 of Methyloglobulus morosus KoM1. Lineage (GTDB taxonomy): Bacteria > Pseudomonadota > Gammaproteobacteria > Methylococcales > Methylomonadaceae > Methyloglobulus > Methyloglobulus morosus. The sequence goes on along the minus strand of NZ_AYLO01000040.1, from coordinate 49,928 downwards.
GATGGCGCTTAACGTCATGGTTAACCGGGATAGTATCGTGTTACGTTATATTTATTTCGAAGCGATGGCCTGGACTACTGCGCCCAATTCCGTATGGTAAACACCTTCTACCACATCACGCTCGAGCTCTATGAGATGACTAAACTTTAAGTCAGCCAGTTCAAGGCTTAACGATTCTTTGGACATCATCGAGTCTTCCGAACCCCCACCGCCGGTGCCATACTTCAATTGATTGGGGGTATAAGCTTCAAGCAGTAAAACACCGTTCTGTTTAAGTCCAGCCACTACTTTTTTATGCAACTCCTTTCTTAACACCGAGGGCACAGGACAAAAAATAGATACAATCCCGTCCCACCTGTTTTCACCGATGTCATACTCTTCTAAATCCGCATAAATAAATTCAATAACAACTCCGTTATCTTCAGCTAATTTCCTGGCCTTTTCCAAACCGACCCGAGATGCATCGACAGCGGTTACAGAGTAACCCTGTTTCGCCAGAAAAACAGCATTGCGCCCTTCCCCTTCTGCCAAACTGAGGACTTTACCTTTGGGGATAAAGTTGACATTCTCTTCCAGAAATTTATTTGGGGTCGTTCCATATACGTACTCTTCTGCACTGTATCTTTCATCCCACATTAATTTTCTCCAAAAAACTTAGTTTTTAGTCGGGCAGATGTTTATTTCAAAATGATTAACCGAAGGACCACAGAAAGTTTCAATAACGACTAAATCAGCCTCTCAGTAACCGCCGATATAATCCATTTTCCCTATCTCCACACCGTTATGCCGCAAAATTGCGTAAGCCGTTGTGAGGTGGAAATGAAAATTGGGGTACACAAAATCCAACAAATAAGCTTGGCCTAAAAAATGGGCTTCTTTACTCCCGAATTTCAGGGTAATTTCACGCTCTTCACTGCCATCAATTTGCGCGGCAGCCACGCTTTGTAAAAACACCACGGTCTTAGCGATACGCGCCTGCAACTCAGGAAATGTGGTTTCGTTGTCTTCGTAACTCGGCACTTCAATTCCGGCAAGTCGGGCAGCGCAACCTTTGACCAAGTCAGTGGCAATTTGCACTTGCCGGTTCAGTGGATACATGTCAGGAGCTAAACGAGCGTTTATGAAGATCGACGCATCGATTTTCTTGGCTTCGGCATGGGCAGCGGCTTTGTCGAGTATCGTCGACAAGTTGCCTAACATGCGAACAAAAGAAGGGATTGATGCTTGGTACATCGTTAGTGACATGGTTTTTCTCCAAAAAGTAATGGCTAGTGATTTATTTTTTACGGCTTTTTTTGTTAGTTTTTCCAACAATTTCGGTCTTTTTTGCACTTGCGTTTTTTAATACAAGGTCAAAATCAATCTTTTTGTCGTCCAGGCTAACCCGCGCCACTTTAACCATCACGTTATCACCAATACGGAATTTGCTGCCGGTGCGCTCGCCTTTTAACTGGTGGCTAGTGGGATCGAAATGGTAATAATCCTGCCCCAAATTACTGATATGCACCAAGCCTTCCACATAAATTTCGGCAAGCTCGACAAAAAATCCGAATGAGGTAACCGCTGAAATAATGCCAGGGAATACGTCACCGATTTTGTCCATCATGTACTCGCACTTGAGCCAACTCACCACGTCTCGGGTCGCGTCGTCGGCCCTGCGTTCGTTGGCGGAACAAGACTCACCCAGCGTTATCATGTCAGGGAAGCCGTAAAAGAAAGTTTCCGGCTTGTTGCCCTGCAAACAATGCCGGATAGCGCGATGCACCAGCAAATCAGGATAGCGCCTTATCGGCGAAGTGAAGTGGGCATAGGCATCCAGCGCCAACCCAAAATGACCTTTCAATTCCGGGCTGTAAACGGCCTGCGACATCGAACGCAGCAGCACGGTCTGTATCAAATGACAATCCGGCCTGTCCTTGACGGACTCGATCAAAGCCATGTAATCGAGCGGCGTAGGTTTGTCGCCGCCACCCAGCGATAACCCTAATTCACCCAGGAATGTTTTCAGGCTCATCAGCTTGTCTACGCTGGGGCCGTCATGCACCCGCAATAGCTTGGGCATTTTTTTGGTGTTCAGGAATTTCGCCGCCGCCATGTTGGCGGTAATCATGAATTCTTCGATCAATTTATGGGCATCGTTACGGATCGTGGGCACGATCTTTTCGATCTTGCGGTTTGCGCCGAAGATAATCCGAGTTTCCTGGGTGTCGAAATCCATCGCGCCGCGTTGTTCGCGGCTAACGCGCATGACTTGGTACAACTCGTACAATTGCTTAAGATGCGGCAATAAAGCCTTGTATTTGGCGATCAACTCCTTATCACCATCAACCAATATCTTGGCGACTTCCGTGTACGTCAAACGGGCATGGGAACGCATGACGGCTTCAAAAAACCGCGATTTCGTCACCTTGCCATCCTGATCGATAAGCAGCTCGCACACCATGCACAGGCGATCCACGTCGGGGTTCAGCGAACACAGGCCATTTGACAGGATTTCCGGCAACATGGGGATGACCTGTTCCGGGAAATAGACCGACGTGCTGCGTTTTTGCGCTTCCTTGTCCAGCGCGGTGTTGATCCTGACATAGTGTGAGACATCGGCTATCGCAACCAGCAATTTCCACCCTTTGGGGGTTTTCTGGCAGAACACCGCATCGTCAAAATCCCGCGCATCTTCGCCATCAATCGTGACCAAGGGTGTTTTCCGCAAATCGCTACGACCTTCCTTTGCGGATTCCGGCACTTCCGGCGTTAATGATTCTATCTCTTGCAACAACTCATCCGGCCATTGGTGCGGCAATTCGTGCGAACGAATCGCCATTTCAATTTCCATACCGGGCGCAAGGTGGTTGCCCAACACTTCAATGATCCGGCCAATCGGCTGTCGTTGCTTGGTGGGTTGCTCGACGATTTCCGCGACGACGATTTGCCCCTGTTTAGCTTTTCCCGCCCCTCCTTTTTGTATCAATACCGTCTGGGCAATATTTTTCTGGTCGGGGACTACATAGGTAAATCCGTCTTCCTTATACAACCTGCCGACGATTTGGTGCGTGTTCCGTTCCAGGATTTCAACGACCGCACCTTCCCTGCGGCCTTTTCGGTCGATTCCGACAATACGCACCATCGCCCTGTCATTGTGCAACAGGGGATTCATTTCGCGCGGCGACAGGAACAAATCATCAGAGCCATCATCTGGTTTGAGAAAGCCGAAGCCATCTGAATGCCCCAACACACGACCCACAATCAAGTCTTTATTATTGACCACACAGTATTGCTGCGCCCGGTTAAACAGCAATTGCCCATCCCGCTCCATCGCCCGCAATCGGCGGCGCAAGGCTTCAAGTTGCTCATCTTCGGTAATCGAGAAGGCGTCGGCTATCTCGGCACGGCGCAGCGGTAAGCCGGTGTGTTCAAGCAATTGCAGGATATGTTCCCGGCTGGCGATGGGTTGTTCATATTTTTCAGCTTCGCGCTGAATGTAGGGATCTTTTTTTGTGCTGAAAACAGCTTCTTTTTTGGACTTTGAGGTCATTTAGTTACCAAACTTGGAGTCTTCAGGCCAACTGTACTAAACAATAACTGCATGCGGATTAAAGACAGCAATAAATTAGGAGGGTGTAAATCTGCTTTGCTCAAAGTAACAGTTAGGTCGTGTATAGTCGACTAATTTTTTGCAAAGGACATCTCATCTCTACAATATACATCAGTTTTTGACAGAGTGTTAAATTAGGTTAGCTATTAAGGATAACAGCTAGGCAAACAGCAAAATTTGAAGACGCTTATTCAGCCGATTGACAAAATCAGGTGTGACGAGTATATTTCGCCCTCGCTTTGCATTCTGCGCCTTTGCCGAGGTGGTGAAATTGGTAGACACGCTAGCTTCAGGTGCTAGTGGGCGAAAGCTCGTGAAGGTTCAAGTCCTTTTCTCGGCACCATTACATATATTATAGAGGCGTGGCCTGCCAGAATATGGGTATCAGCGTGATGTTGAAGTTTATAGCACCGAAAGAAGCGATCTCCGCCCTATCGACATGAATGATTGATCCAAGAATAAATTCCGTAGCCCAGCAAACAAATAACCTGATCAAGGCCGCTAACCATGCGGCTTTTTTATGCCTGTTTTTTACAAAGGTTATCCCGTAGCAATACGTTTATAGCCATTTTTAATTGATACGTAAATTTTAGCTAATCGATTAAATTGGTCGGGGCGACAGGATTTGAACCTGCGACCCCTTGCACCCCATGCAAGTGCGCTACCAAGCTGCGCTACGCCCCGACAGTTTTTAATCAAAATGCTTTGTGAATGCGATTGCTGACGCAATCTTCAAAGATAATTGGGCTGGGAAATGAAAATTTCCCCACCCACTAATAACGGATTTTATTTCAATAATTCCAAGATGTCTTCCAGTTCACCAATCATTTGGTGGATAAGTTGTTTGGTACGGATGGAATCTTCCTTGGCATTGTCGCTGCTCAAATGCGCCCTGGCACCGCCGATGGTATAACCTTGTTCATACAATAAAGCCCGAATCTGCCGTATCATCAAGACATCATGACGTTGGTAGTAGCGGCGGTTGCCCCGCCGTTTTACTGGACTTAGTTCAGTAAATTCCTGCTCCCAGTAGCGCAGGACGTGCGGCTTGACGGCACAAAGTTCGCTGACTTCACCGATGGTAAAATAGCGTTTTGCGGGGATGACGGGCAGTTCGTTATTATTGCTTGGTTCCAGCATACGTTTCTACTCGGGCTTTTAGTTTTTGACCTGACCGGAATGTTACCACACGACGGGCAGTAATGGGTATTTCTTCCCCTGTTTTAGGATTCCGACCTGGACGGCTGTTTTTGTCGCGCAGTTCAAACTTGCCGAAACCTGACAGCTTGACTTGTTCGCCATGCGCCAAAGACCCCTTAATTTCTTCAAAAAACAATTCCACCATTTCTTTGGCTTCACGCTTGTTTAGTCCCAGTTCTTCGTATAGCCTTTCCGCAAAATCAGCTTTTGTCAATGCCATGTAATCAATCCCTCAGTTTTGCACCAATCGTCTTGGCCAGTTTTTGTAATATATTGTTAAATATAGCATCTATTTCAACATCTGTAAGCGTTTGTGAAAAATTTTGCACTGTTATGCTGACCGCGACGCTTTTATGATTTTCTTCTATCCCTTTCCCACGGTACAGGTCAAACAGCACGATATCTTGGATCGTAGTTTCATTGCTGCCCTTTATGGCGGCAATAATGTCGTCGGCTGAGACAGTATCTTTGACGATCAGGGCCAAGTCCCGACTCACTGACGGGTATTTTGATAAGGATTTAAATCGGGAAACCGTTTTGTTAAGCAATAAATCCTGACTAAGCTCAAATAAAAACACCTGTGTTTCAAAACCAAGCTGCTTCTCAAGGCTGGGGTGCAACATGCCCAGGATACCTATTTTTTCACCCGCTTGGGACAAAATTTGGGCAGATTGACCTGGATGTAAGGCAGAATGCTTGGCCGGAACATATTGGACAGGGCGACCAGCCAGAGAAAACAAGGCTTGCACATCTGCCTTTAGATCAAAAAAATCGACTTTTCGAGGCCTCTCCCCCCATTGTCCTGGATAATAACTGCCTAATATCAAGCCCGACAACATTTTTTGCTGTTGTATTTGCCCGCTAACATTTAAAAACCGCAATCCGGTTTCAAACAAGCGCAACCGGTTTTGTTGACGGTTGAGGTTATGCAGTGCCGCTTTCAGCAACCCGCACCATAAGGTACTACGCATGACCGACAAGTCGGATGATATCGGGTTAGTTATTTTAATCAGCCCATCTTCGGGAACAACAGCTTGTTGAATATCTTCGTCAACAAAACTGTAGGTGATGGCTTCCTGATAGCCCCGGTCTACCAAGAGGTCTTTAACTCGATCGATGTCCAAAACGGTTTCAGTCGCTTTGCCCAGTTCCGCACGCATCAACAGGCTATTGTTGGGAATATTGTTATAACCGTGGACTCTTGCCAGTTCTTCAATGAGATCCGCTTCGATGGCCATATCAAAACGGAAACCGGGCGGGGTAATAAGCCAGCCTTCTGGATGTTGGTCAATACACATACCGAGACGGACTAAAATACGCTGCACTTGATCATCGGGCAAAGTTATGCCGAGCATTTTGACTATGCGTTGCCGCCTTAGCAAAATTGCCGGGCGTTGGGGCAATATCGCGTCGTCTTTAACTTCGCTAATCGGCCCGACACTACCGCCCGCTATTTCGATAATCAACTGGGTCGCCCGTTCGATTGCCCGATGTTGCAATGTTGCGTCTACACCTCGTTCAAAACGATGCGATGAATCCGTGTGCAAACCAAATCGCCTGGCTTTGCCGGCAATAGCGCGTGGCGCAAAAAAAGCACACTCTAGGAATATATTTTGCGTAGAATCGTTTACCGCACTGTCACTGCCACCCATTACGCCGGCCAGCGCTAACGATTGTTTCTCATCGGCGATAAGCAATGCTTCGTTATCCAATGTTATCGTTTGCCCGTTCAGCAAAGCCAGCGCCTCGCCGTTCCTTGCCATCCGTACCGTAATGCCGCCGACCAGCTTGTCCGCATCAAAGGCATGTAAAGGCTGGCCCAGTTCCATCAATACATAGTTCGTGACATCCACGACCGCGCCCAGGCTCCTGATCCCGACGCGGCGCAGGCGTTCCTGCATCCAGGAAGGCGTCTCCGCTTTGGGGTTAACTCCTTTGATCAGCCGTCCCAGATAACGGGGGCAAGCGGACTTTTCTTCGATGACGATAGGCAGGCTATCTTGATGATTGATTTTAGCTTCTTTAACTGGAGTTGCCGTCCAGTCCATACCATTCAGCAATGCCACTTCCCTGGCGATGCCTTCAACGCTCAAGCAATCGGCGCGATTAGGGGTCAAATCGATTTCGATAATTGAATCATTAAGGCTTAGGTATTCGCGAATATCCGTACCTACTGGCGCATCGTGCAACAACTCCATTAATCCGCTGGCATCGGCTGCAATCCCCAATTCCTTTTCCGAACAAAGCATTCCCGCCGATTCCACGCCGCGCAGCTTGGATTGCTTTATCTTAAAATCACCAGGCAATACTGCTCCGACCAAAGCCACCGGGACTTTCAATCCTGGCCTGACATTACTGGCACCACAGACAATTTGCAACGGTTCGTTTCCGCCCATGTTAACCAAGCAAACTTTTAGCTTGTCCGCATCAGGATGTTTTTCAGTAGTCAGCACTTCACCAATGACTACACGACTGAATAGTGCCCCAGCGGGCATAACTGAATCAACTTCCAACCCTGCCATCGTCAATTGTGCGACCAGTTCCTCAGTCGAAATGGCTGGATTGACGTATTCCCTTAACCAAGCTTCACTAATTTGCATGAGTTAAATTTTCCTTGGGCATTAGGCTTAATGGAATTGCCGCAAAAACTTGAGGTCATTCTCGAAAAACAACCGCAAATCATTAATACCGTAACGTAACATCGCCAACCTTTCGACGCCCATACCGAACGCAAAGCCGCTATGAGACTCACTGTCGATATTGACTGCCTTAAACACTTCAGGATGGATCATGCCACAGCCCATCACTTCCAGCCATCCGGTCTGGCTGCACACTCGGCAACCTTCGCCGTTGCACATCACGCATTCGATATCGACTTCTGCGGACGGCTCGGTAAACGGAAAGTAAGACGGACGGAAACGCACTTGGATGTCTTTTTCAAAAAAGGCGCGCAAGAATTGGTAAACCACGCCCTTTAAATCGGCGAAGCTGACGTCGGTATCGACGAGGAAGCCTTCTACTTGATGGAACATCGGGGTGTGGGTGATATCGGAATCGCAACGATACACACGACCCGGCGCAATGACTTTTAACGGCGGTTTTTCGGATTCCATTACCCGAATCTGTACGGGTGAGGTATGCGTACGCAATACCGTATGGGCATCGAAATAAAAGGTATCGTGCATAGCTCGCGCAGGATGGTGCTCAGGGATATTCAATGCGCCGAAGTTATGGTAATCATCTTCAATCTCAGGGCCTTCAACAACACTGAATCCGACACTGGCAAAGATTTTGGCAATCCGCCTTAATGTCGTCGTGACCGGATGCAATCCACCCTCCGACTGCCCCCTGCCCGGCAGGGTCACGTCGATGCGTTCGCTTGCCAACCTGTGTTCCAACTCGATATTGTCGAGCGCGTCTTTCCTGGCCTGTAACTGTTCTTGAAACCGGTCTTTGGCTTGGTTGATGACCTGTCCCACAGCGCGGCGGCGTTCAGGGTCAAGCGATCCCAATTCTTTCATCTGTAAAGTAAAAATTCCTTTCTTGCCCAAATAATGGACACGAACCTGATCGAGTTGATTCAAATCTTGTGCATCTGAAATCGAACTCGTCGCCTGCGCGAGAATTTCATCTAAGTTATCTGACACGATACAACTCGTCGATGGATGGGGAGTAATCAAGAAATGCCATAAAACCAATCGCCCGTTCCAAACCATTTCGGTATGACCGGGCGATTGTGTAAAAAATCGACTATCTTATATCTACGGCTTATGAAACCGGACTTTGGTTGGCTTTCGCAATTTTTGCGATTTCGCCAAAGGCTTCGATATCACGAACGGCGATGTCCGCCAGAACCTTACGGTCTATCGCTACATTTGCCTTGGTCAACCCATTGATTAACCGGCTATAGGAGATGCCATAGATGCGCGATGCCGCATTAATCCTAACTATCCATAAGCGTCGGAATTGGCGTTTTCTCTGTTTGCGGTCACGGTACGCATACTGACCCGCCTTAATGACGGCTTGTTTGGCGACTCGGTAAACGCGGCTGCGTGCACCGTAATAACCTTTAGCTTGCTTTAGAATTTTCTTGTGTCTTGCCCTTGCGGTAACGCCTCTTTTAACTCTAGCCATTTTGCTTCTCCAGGTTAACTATAAGGCATCATACGGGCGACCATGCGTACATCAGAGGCATGGACAGCAGCCGGTTTGCGTAACTGGCGCTTTCTTTTTGTGGTCTTCTTGGTCAGGATATGGCGCTTGTGTGATTGGCCACACTTGAAACCGCCGTTACCTGTCCGCCTGAAACGCTTGGCAGCGCCCCGGTTAGTCTTTATTTTTGGCATTTGTTTTTACTCCGAAAAATTAAATAAAATCCTTGAGATTAAACCCAACAAGGCAAAATGCATGGCCCTGGAGAATCAATGACAGCTTACTGCCAGCTGTTTGGGCAACCTATCCGTGGTTACCGTATCGCTTCGATTTAAGGAAAACGCCTTACTGAAGCTGATTTTGCTGAAGCACGAACCCGTGATTGGCCGCACTTCCAAAAACATACCGTTTACTATTTTTTCTTCTTGGGTGCCATGACCATGACCATCTGCCTGCCTTCCATTTTTGGAAACTGCTCGACGATGGCCAATTCTTCCAAATCTTTTTCAATACGCTTAAGCACATCCATGCCCAGTTCACGGTGCGCCATTTCCCTACCACGATAACGTAAGGTTATCTTGGTCTTGTCGCCGTCATTTAGGAATTTGGTCAGGCTCCGTAATTTAATCTGGTAATCGCCTTCATCAGTCCCGGGCCGGAACTTAATTTCTTTGACTTGAATCTGTTTCTGTTTCTTTTTGGCTTCTTGCAGCTTTTTGTTTAACGCAAACTGGTATTTGCCATAATTCATCACTTTACAGACGGGAGGATCCGCATTTGGCGATATTTCGACTAGGTCAAGGTCGGCTGCATACGCTATTTGCCTCGCTTGATCTATCGGCATGATACCCAAAGCCTCACCATCAGCACCTGTGACCCTCACCTTTCTGGCGGTGATTTCATCGTTCAGGCGCGTTTCATCTTTTTTAGCAGCGATATTTCAATCCTCCGAACACAACATTATGTTTTGTCTTCAATCTCTCGACTTAATCGTTGAGTAAAGTCCTTGATTGCCAGACTACCTAAATCTTCACCTTTCTGCGAGCGTACCGTTATGGCTTGATTTTCAAGCTCTTTATCTCCAATGATGACAAGATAAGGAATACGCTGCATGGAATGCTCGCGGATTTTAAACCCGATCTTCTCATTTCTCAAGTCAATTTTTGTCCTAAAGCCTTGTTTTTCCAAATCAAGTGCCACTTTTTCGGCATATTCCGCCTGTCGATCGGTAATGCTCAGCACGACGACCTGGATAGGCGACAGCCAAAGCGGAAAAGTACCCGCATGTTGCTCAATTAAAATACCGATAAAGCGCTCCAACGAACCCAATATGGCCCGGTGCAACATAACCGGAACTTGTCTGGAGCTGTCTTCGGCAATATAAGTTGCGCCCAATCGACCGGGCATGGAAAAATCGACTTGGATCGTACCGCATTGCCAGACCCGACCAATGCAGTCTTTCAAGGAAAATTCGATCTTGGGACCGTAAAAAGCACCTTCACCAGGCTGCAAATCCCAGGCCAAGCTTTTATTATTCAAGGCTAACTCAAGCGCACTCTCCGCCTTATCCCAACTGGCATCGTCACCTACCCGATTTTCGGGGCGGGTAGACAGCTTGATGATAACGTCTTCAAAACCAAAATCTTTGTATACTTCAAATAACAGGTCAATAAAATCAGAGACTTCGTCCTGTATTTGGCTTTCCGTGCAAAAAATATGAGCGTCATCCTGAACAAAATTCCGTACCCGCATCAGGCCGTGCAACGTACCTGATGGTTCATTTCGATGACATGATCCGAATTCAGCCAAACGTATGGGCAAGTCGCGATAGCTTTTTAAGCCCTGATTGTAAATCTGCACATGGCAAGGGCAATTCATCGGCTTGATCGCATAATCACGATTTTCGGAGTGGGTCGTGAACATGCCTGCACTGAACTTATCCCAATGACCGGATTTTTCCCACAACGAGCGATCGACGATTTGCGGCGTCCTTACCTCGCCGTAACCTTTCAGCCGCAATTTTTCGCGGATATATTGTTCGACTTGCTGGTATATCGCCCAGCCTTTTTCGTGCCAGAACACCATACCCGGCGCTTCTTCCTGGGCATGAAACAAGCCTAACGCTTTGCCTAGCTTACGGTGATCGCGCTTTTCTGCTTCTTCCAACCGATGCAAATACGCCTGCAAGTCCTTTTTGTCGCCCCAAGCGGTACCATAAATACGCTGCAACATCTCGTTGTTGGAATCGCCGCGCCAATAAGCACCCGCAATTTTCATCAATTTGAAGGCTTGCAATTTTCCCGTGCTGGGTACGTGCGGGCCACGACATAAATCGACAAACTTACCTTCACGGTATAAGCCAATCTCATCACCCGCAGGAATCGAGGCAATAATTTCAGCCTTGTATTTTTCACCGATGGAGTGGAAAAACGCCACGGCCTTGTCCCGATCCCAAACCTCGCGAGTTACTGCCTCGTCTTTCTGGGCAAGCTCAAACATCTTACTTTCAATTGCCTCAAGGTCTTCTGGCGTGAACGGTCGCTCAAAAGAGAAATCATAGTAAAACCCGTTCTCAATGACCGGACCTATCGTCACTTGTGCGCCAGGAAACAACTCCTTTACTGCGTAAGCTAGAAGATGCGCCGTTGAATGGCGGATAATGTCAACACCTTCCTCATCTTTTGCAGTAATGATTTGCAGCGACACATCGCTGTCGATAACGGCATTGGCATCAACGACTTTACCGTCAAGCTTCCCAGCCAAAGTCGCTTTAGCCAATCCAGAACCGATAGAGCGCGCCACATCAAGCACCGTTACGACTTGATCGAATTCACGCTTGGAACCGTCTGGGAGGGTAACTACGGGCATGGGGCTAACTTAACTCTAAATTTAATCTAACGCTAAAATAAAAAAGCACTGACGAAGCAGTGCCTTATAAAATCTGGTAGGCGCGATTGGACTCGAACCAACGACCCCCACCATGTCAAGGTGGTGCTCTAACCAACTGAGCTACGCGCCTGAAACTATCTCATATTCAGACCCGACATTATAACAACAGATTTAAGTTTAGCAACTTGAATAATAATGTGAGAACCTGCTTGCCCATATATCAACCGAGAATTCTTGGAATTTATAGACAAACCCAAAAAGATACAATGTCACCCTTCAACCCTTAAAATACACACGTTATCCCTATTAACTTTAATTGTAGGACTATACCTTTAATTGGGTCGTTGAATTAATGATGGCATCCAGCACCATGAATATGCCCATGCGATAATTCTTCTTTAGTGGCAAGCCTTACACCCACAATTTCTACGTCAAAATTTAATGACTGACCGGCCATAGGGTGATTACCATCAACGGTAATCTCGTCCCCATCTATTTTTATGACCGTGATAATGCCCGAACCTGAATTTACGGCGGCGTGGAATTGCATACCGACTTCCACCTTGTCTATGCCATCAAACATCTCTCGCGACACAACTTGAATCATATCATCACTGAATTCACCATAAGCATCCGCCGCCTCAACACGCACATTCAATTTGTCTCCGACATTTTTGTGATGCAATGCTTTCTCCAGGCCTGAAATGATATTACCACTCCCATGCAAATAAACCATTGGCTCACCACCGACGGTACTGTCAAGTTCTTCACCCGCATCATTGGTCAGGGTATAGTGGATAGAAACGGCTGTGTTATTGGCGATTTGCATGGTAAACCTGTTCAAAAATCAAAAATCACATAATACCGTTTTGCGGCTATTTTGTCTGATTTTTTTGTTGACCCAAAGCAGTGTTAACCAAACCCGAATTTCGTTAACTTATTGATCTATATTGGTGGCGATAGGTGGACTTGAACCACCGACCCCGGGGTTATGAATCTTGAATAAAAACTATTAGCTAATTTAAAATCAACATCTTGCAATTGCTAGCACAATAATACAAAGTTACATAAAGCGTTGATTTTATTTGATGAACATAATACGAAGGTTACGGTTTGGCTACGGCGTTTAGTATACCGTGATAGGCTTATAGTTACTGGCGGCGAGGGGTGCGAGCGAAGCGATTGACCGTCGGCGCCGGGTAACCAAAGGCGCATAAGAAATGTACAGCCTTTAGCCAATCCCGTTGGTTCACTCCTTAGTGACCTTTCCGGTATTAGCACCGCCGGCGTCCCCTGGCGGTCGGGCAGACCGCCGAACCTACCACGGTTATTAAGCTAAAGGAATCGGAGTGAACCTGGGCTTCGCTATCTGGGAACAAAGCTTACGGCGCAGGTCGAAGAGAGAGCGTAGCGAACGATGACCAGCCGTAAGCGATGGCGACTTATTATATGGCACAATGTTCTTGACATTTCTTAAAATACTCTTAAAATCCCATCCTGTTTTATTCCATTAACCAACGATTATGATAATCCTGCTATCGTGATAGCGATAGGCGTTATATGGCGCTCTCCATATTGCTGTAACTGTCAACAGGCGTCAGAAAAACATCCAGATTTATCATCTGGACATAATCGGTAACCTCAAAGGTATGCCGATATGCAACAAATTGAACACCGCATAACGTGCTGCCTGCAAATCTTGCAGGTGACACATGTCTATTCATAATCAAACTCCTTGTTGTCCTGCCGATATTCAGGATGCCGACTTGTCGGCATTCGACCTACCCTCGTCCTGTAATACGAGGGTAAAGTCCCCCCAAGGCCAAACAGCATTCGTTGATTGGTTTACCGCCACCTTCAAATTTGAATTAAGCCCGTTCGATTTCGATGAATTCGATCCTGAATTTAAAGGCACTTCCCGTGCCGAAAAGCTCCAATATATCCATCACATCCTGTTTGAGGTTTTCGGACTCCCTGAAATCCGATTAACCCCGCTTAAAAGGACATACAAGTTTTATGACTGGTCAATCCGGCTTGGTGAGTACGGCTTTATTGCATGGGGCGGCGAAAAACAAAACGGCACAGTCTTGATTGACCTTAACGCCACTGGTTGCGCCCAAGTCAAGGATTGGCTGACCGTCAAGTATTGGGGTGAGTCCTACGGGGCAACAATCACACGCTGTGACCTTGCCCATGACGATTACGAGGGAACGACAGTCTCTATAGCGCAAGGGTTAAGCTGGCTTGAACAAGGCTTATTTCATGACGGCGGTCGTCCGCCACAACCCAAATTAATAGATGATTTAGGCACGAACAAAGGGAAGACTTTGTACGTCGGTGCAAGGCAAGGAGTAAAGTATTGCCGTATTTATGAGAAAGGTAAGCAACTTAAGGACAAGGAATCGCCCTGGGTACGCCTGGAAGTTGAATTCAAAAAGGGCAAGCGCGTTATCCCCTGGGAAATATTGACCAACCCCTCTTTTTATCTCGCGGGTGCATACCCCTGCACTGCATTCTTGTCAGAATTCCAGGAACGGATAAAAACAGTAAAAAAGATGGCGGGGCTTGCTTACCGCAATTTGGTCAAACAAGCCAAAACCCAGTTCGGTCGTCTTTTTGATGTCATGATGCGTGTAGAAGCTGGCGATTATTGCGCGGTTATCGATCAACTAATTCGCGTTGGCACTCCTAAATCACTGCAAGCCTTTGATGATTACTGGTATCCAGAATTGGAGGTTGCAGCATGATTACCTGTGCATGGTGCAACTTCAAATCTGACAAGCCCGGCCAATTCATCGGAAGGTTTTATGTCTGCGTCCCGACTGGTGAAATCCTGGCCAGGTCTTTCCTCTGTATCCAGTGCAATGCAAAGCTTGGGGGTCGCTAATGGAAACGCTCACTCTTGAACAAGCCGCTGGAATTCTAAGGATGCACAAGGTCACAGTGCGTAACAAAGCCCGTGCTGGCGAACTACCCGCAGCCAAGGTAGGCAAACGCTGGTTATTCCTGGAAGTAGACCTTATGAATTGGCTACGGTTACAATACTCCCCGCTAGCGTTGCAGGGTGATAAGACAACGGAGATAAAATTATGTCACTCTACAAACGTAAAGACAGTTCCCAGTGGTGGATTAAGATCAGCGTCAACGGACGACGAATACAGAAAAGCACTGGGACTGAGGATAGACAAGCCGCCCAAGAATACCACGACCGACTGAAAACGGAACTTTGGGAACAGGTACGGCTTGGGGTTAAGCCTGGGTATCTATGGCAGGATGCGGTTTTAAGATGGCTTAAGGAAACGGAACATAAGGCATCTAGGGATCATGACATTAAGCATTTGCGATTTTTGGACAAGCATTTGAATGGTGTTTATCTGCATGATATTAATCGTGATATGGTCGATAGCCTTATTCAATCAAAACTGGCAACCAAAGTTTGTAACACTACAGTTAATCGGATGTTGCAACTTGTTCGTGCTATTTTGCGTAGAGCTTCCATAGAATGGGAGTGGCTAGATAAAGTACCCAAGATAAGGCTATTGAAAGAGCCAGATCATCGCATACGTTGGATAACCAGGGAGGAAGCCGATAGGTTAGTTCTTGAATTGCCAGAACACCTAAAGGCAATTGTAGAATTTTCGTTGCAAACGGGGTTAAGGCGTTCGAATGCCACGGGGCTTCAATGGTCACAAGTTGATTTAGTTCGGCGCATAGCATGGATTCATGCTGACCAAGCTAAATCAAGAAAAGCCATACCAGTTCCTCTTTCAAAAACGGCTGTAATTATTATTCGAGAGCAAATAGGCAAGCATCATTCTTATGTGTTTAGTTACAAAGGCAAGCCTATCATTCAGGTTAATACTAAAGCATGGCGTTTGGCATTAAAACGGGCAGGTATAGAAAATTTCCGTTGGCATGACCTCCGGCATACCTGGGCAAGCTGGCATGTTCAGAATGGAACGCCGTTACATGCCTTGCAATCCCTGGGCGGCTGGCATTCCGCAGAAATGGTTCAGAGATACGCGCATTTGTCCGGTGAACATTTGGCAGGGTACGTTGATAAACTGTTTGAGCTACGTTCCGTAGATGTCGAGCAAAACAGCTACGATTCAGCTACGTTAAACAACTAAATCAACAAACCAATATCATGTAACTATTTGATTTAATTGGTGGCGATAGGTGGACTTGAACCACCGACCCCGGGGTTATGAATCCCGTGCTCTAACCAGCTGAGCTATATCGCCTGATGAGTGGGCTCTCGATAAAGAGCCGGGAATTATAGATATCGCCCCTTATTTTGTCAAACATTGAACCTGAAATGCACGACATCACCGTCTTTGACGACGTAGTCTTTGCCTTCCAGTCGCCATTTGCCTGCATCCTTTGCGCCTTGCTCGCCTTTATAAGCAATAAAGTCCTGATAGGAAATGACTTCGGCGCGGATGAAACCTTTTTCAAAATCGGTGTGGATTACACCTGCGGATTGAGGGGCGGTCGCCCCAATAGGAATTGTCCAAGCCCTGACCTCCTTAACGCCTGCGGTGAAGTAGGTGGCCAAGTTTAACAGGCTATAACCCGCCCTAACCACGCGGTTTAGGCCGGGCTCTTCAAGGCCGAGATCATCAAGGAATTCCTTTTTTTCGTCTTCTTCCAATTGGGCGATTTCCGCTTCGATGGCGGCACAGATCGCCACCACCGTTGCACCTTCGTTATCCGCAAATGCCTGTACCCTATCTAGCAAGGGATTGTCGGTAAAGCCGTCATCTTGCACATTGGCAATGTACATGGTGGGTTTTAGGGTCAGCAGGCACAAGTCTTTGACGAGAGCTTTTTCTTCATCATCCAAATTCAATCCACGCGCAGGTAATCCGGCATCTAGCTGTTGAAAGATGCGTTCCAATACTTGTTTTTTTGCCAGGTCATCCTTGTTGCCAGACTTAGACGCCTTGCTTACACGCAGCAAGGCTCGTTCTACAGAAGCCATATCGGCTAAAGCCAATTCGGTGTTGATGACTTCAATATCGGAAAGCGGGTCGATTTTCCCGGCAACATGGACGACATTGTCATCCTGGAAGCAGCGGACGACATGGGCAATGGCATCGGTTTCGCGGATATTCGCTAGGAACTGGTTGCCCAACCCTTCGCCTTTGGATGCACCTGCAACCAGCCCTGCGATATCGACGAATTCGATAGTGGTGGGGACGATGCGTTCCGGTTTGACGATTTCTGCTAACTTATCCATCCTCGGATCGGGTACAGGAACAACGCCCACATTGGGATCGATAGTACAGAACGGGTAGTTTTCAGCCGCGATTTTTGCTTGGGTCAGTGCGTTGAACAAGGTTGATTTGCCCACGTTGGGCAAGCCAACGATTCCACAGTGTAATGCCATAAGTTCTCTTGGGAATAGATAAGTTGCCGAAATCCGTAGAAATTTCAATTAACCTCGTGCTTTAGAATAAGCTTGGCAAGAAGGCATAATCCTCTTGCCCTTATTCTCTCCTTCGCCGAGGGGAGATTTTAGGAATTCCGAAAAATCCGGGCATTATACAAGTTCCAACGCTAATCTGGGTGAATAAGTGGTGACAGGGTTAATGCTCTGTCATTTTCAGCTTGACGAGAAGCTGCCTGTAATCATCCATGCTTAGGGCATCATTGGCAACGAGGATGGGGGGATTATCTTGAATGTGCAAGAAGATAAGAAATGTTGTGACAACTGTTGATTTCAAGATAGTAGCCGCTTTAAAATCGCCGCCATCGGAAATTTCCCAGCCTAGCTTTTCAGTATGCCTGATTTTGCGTTGCTCATTTTTAAGCCGGGGAAAATTGACCCTAAAATTTACTCCGATGAGAACGACTATCGCCAGCTTGGTTACAAGCGGCAAGGCATTGGAGACTGTCGCAACGAAGGCGATCAAATGGATGACGATGACCAATCGCTGCAAATTTTTTGAAGGCTTAAGTTCGGCGACAAACGGTGCGCCCTGTTTTTTTGCGATCAATGCAACCCCAAGATTTTAAATCCCAATAGCCCGGTCATTTTTACCGTATCTAACAAACATAAGCATTATGGCTGATGAAGCGCGATATAATTAGGGCAGATTCTTGGAGCTAGATCATATCGCATGAACATAAACTGGAAAACCTTTTTGCTGGGTCAACTGGCTACAGTGGAAGATGAAAAGATAACTTTCGTAGGGGCAACGAATACGGGCAGCAAGCGTATTTATCCGTTGCCTCATCTTGCCGTGTTATCGGTGACGGGCAAAGATGCAGCGAAATTATTGCAGGGGCAAGTCACTTGCAACGTCAATGATATAAGCGAAGCCAACAGTAGTTTGGCGGCCATGTGCAACCCAAAAGGCAGGGCGATCGCCACGTTTTTGCTGGCGAAGAAAGCGGATACGTTTTTGCTGGTTCTCCCCACAGAGCTTTTGGAAACGGTAAAGAAAAGATTGCAAATGTATGTGTTGCGTTCTGACGTAAAGATTACGGATAGTTCTGACGACCTCTGTTTATTGGGCTTGTTTGAGCAGGAGCAGCCCGTTCAGCCTAACACTTCGGAAATTCAACAAAATTTGATCTCAGTCAATCTTCCTGTCTCAACAAGACGTAGACTGTCCATAATGAATGTGGATCAAGCCATGCAGTTTTGGACGGAGCAAATCGATCATCAGGGTTTTCGTAAAGCCGGCTCGGACGAATGGCGTTATCTCGACATCGTCTCAGGTATGCCTTGGCTAACGACAGCAACTTCTGAAGAGTTTATCCCGCAAATGCTGAATCTCGATAAATTAGGCGGCATTAGCTTTAACAAGGGTTGTTATACCGGGCAGGAAATTGTTGCCCGTACCCATTACCTGGGTAAAACTAAACGTGAAATGTTGCTTGCCGAGTGTCAATCCTCCCTAGTGCCCGAGCCTAATTCAACGGTCATCGACAAAGATGGCATTGGGCAAGAAACCATCGGAAAAGTGTTGTTGGCGCAGCAAGACGATCAAGGCTGCAAACTGCTGGTTATTCTGCAAACGACCGAATCCGCCTGCGATAACCTTCGTTTGCAAGGCGATATGCAAACACAAATCAAACTCATACCTTTCGCCCATGATTGACCAACAGGCTGCCCAATCATTTCGGCGATTGGCGACTTTAACGGTTTGTGCCGTTTATTTTCTGATATTGGTAGGCGGCATCGTCCGCGCTTCCGGCGCCGGTATGGGATGCCCCGACTGGCCGACCTGTTTTGGACAATGGGTTCCGCCGACGGAAGAAGCACAATTGCCTGCGGATTACCACGAGAGATATGCTGTCGGTTACGAAAACACCCAATTCAATCCCATAAAAACCTGGACGGAATACCTCAACCGATTGACCGGTGTCACCATCGGTTTTCTTATCTTTCTGACGGCTTGGCGTTCGCGCGTTTATCGCCCCCAAGACAAAATGATCTTTTGGTTGTCGTGGACGGTGTTTTTCGTGGTGGGTTTTCAGGGCTGGTTGGGTTCAACCGTAGTTGCCAGCAATCTCAAGCCAGTGATTATTACGATGCACATGCTGTTGGCATTATTGATTGTTGCCTTGCTTATTTACATTCTTGCGCGCTCACAAAAGGCCCAGTACGGTTACCTGGATATCAGTGTATTGCCCGATAAGTTCACGAATGTGCTGGTTGTGGCTATGTTGATGACCTTATTGCAGGTGGTTATGGGCACACAAGTCCGGGAGGCAGTGGACATGATCGCCAACGAACATGCTTATATCGACAGACAGTACTGGCGCGACGATTTCCCTGTTATTTTTTATATACACCGCTCTTTTTCTTCGCTTATTTTGTTGACCAACGGTTGGTTAACCTGGAAAGTCTTCCAGGCATTCGACCGAACGGCGCTTGTTTATAAGGTAAACTTGTTGCTTATCGGACTAATCGTTTCTGGCATTATGGCAGGGATTTCGCTTGATAGGCTGGGCATGCCGCCAGTGGCGCAACCTATCCATCTGTTAATGGCAAACCTGATTTTTGGGACGCAGTTTTTTTTGTATAGCTACTTGGCGTATTCAAAAAAACCTGCCCCATAAGCAGCCAAACGATAATAAGGCCATTTCAAGGCAGCTTAATTTGGGGATTTTCATTTTGTTCGCCCGCTTTTAGGGGGATATCCTTAATGTCATTGCTAAGATTAAAGAGAGATGGCTGAAGATCTCGAATTGGCTTTAGCGCAGCAGGAGGTTGCGGCTGCTTTTTTAGTTCGTGCAGTAAAAAGATCTGTTCTTTCCCGTATGTGGCATGTTGCTCTGGGCTTACCTTGTTTTCCGTGAAGCCTCCGCTCCTGTATTCCCACATTAGCAGAAAAATATTGGCTAAGATGACCGTCAGGCAAAGTGTTTTCATGATTGCTTTCTTAAGGTTAAAGAAAGTCCACGGAATACCAAATCAGGGTCGATAATCGCTGGCATGGACAAATGGGCTGAAATAGTTTCGGCGTCGCCTCCTGTAAGCAGTAGCTGCGGGGCATCAGGTTGGCTTTTTAGGGCATGCTCGATAAATCCGCAAGCGGCTGATAAAACACCGTTATAGATGGCGGCATCGGTAAAAGTTGCAAGTCCAAAAGGATAAGGGATTTCATTGAGCCCCAAATTCTCCGTGTTAAGTGCAAGCGCTTCTTTCATTAAGCGCAAGCCAGGGCTAATCAGGCCGCCTAAGTGCCGACCTGAGGCGTCAACCCTATCCAAAGTAATGGCAGTACCACACCCGACAATACAAAGCGCTTTCCGGTAGCGGTCGTAACCTGCAATCAGGCTTAACCAGCGATCAACCCCTAGCTTTTCCGGTTCTCGGTAAGCGTTAATAACACCAAATCCTTGAGCTTTAGATAGGACGCGAATAACCGTTATCCTAGGCCAAATTTCGTTGACCGTTACTACAACCAAGTCGAAAAGTTGGCTGGTGCCGACACAGGAGATAGCCAATTGGTTGGGCGATGCCATGTCGCGCCATAACTGGATAAGTGCGCTTCGATTGATTTTGGCATTGTCGATCGGTTTCCCAGGGACAATATCCAAGTTACTTTCGATTGCCCACTTGAGCCGGGTATTGCCCATGTCGATTAACAGATTCATACGATGTCGCCGCTAAAACTGACTTCGCCGGACGCATAAGCCTGGGTGTTGCCATCGGGCTTAGTTAACAATAACAAGCCTTGGTCATCAATGCCTTTCACGATGCCTTGATAACTGTGCTGCCCAATGTGCAGCGTAGCGGATTTGTCTTTGAGGCAATCGTATTGCCGCCATTCGTCCAAGTAGGAAGCTATCCCTAGTATTTCAAATTCGGAAATGATTAGAAACAACTGGTTTAGCAATTCACCCGCCAATGCATTCCTGTTATGGCGGGGTTGTCCAGTGACTTGGCACAGGTCTGTCCATTGCTGGGTAATTTCGGCGGCTTCCGCTTCCGGTAAGTAGACATTCAATCCCAAGCCGATGACCGCCGCGCACGGACCTTCCGATTCGCCCGAAACCTCAACCAAAATACCGCCCAGTTTTTTGTCCCTGCAGTAAATGTCATTAGGCCATTTTAATTGAAAAATATCCCCATACTGGGACTGAAGTGCACGGATGACGGCAACGCCGATGACAAGGCTCAGCCCTGAAATTGCCAAGGGGCTGGCTTGGAAACGCCAGAGTAACGACAGGTAAATATTGCTCCCGAAAGGTGAAACCCAACGCCGTCCCCGTCGTCCTTTTCCTGCGGTTTGTTGTTCGGCAAAACAGGCCATGCCGGATGGCGCATGGTTATGGTTGCGTTCCATCAAATACGTGTTAGTGGATGGGATTTGGTCGAAAATTTCAATCCTGCTTATTAAGGGTTTTATCTTCGCATCGACGGATTTTAAGATTTCGTTTTCATCCAGCAACTCCAATGGCCTTTCCAGTCGGTACCCTTTGCCGCTAACAGCAGAATGCTGCAAGCCTAGGTCGGTAGCCAAGCCGTTTAAGTGTTTCCAAATAGCGGAGCGACTTATATTGAGGGCTTCCGCCAATTCGGTACCTGAGTGGAATTGCCCATCGGCCAACAACTGAAGAATGGATTTTTGTTTTTCTGAAATCAGCACAAGTCCAGCCCTAAGAGGGAGTTTTCAATGGCGATTGACGCGCACTAATGATAGCAAATGGACAAGGTAAACCTGCTATGCTCTTGCACACAACACATTAAGTTCAGTCAACGCCCTTAGATACTCTTGTTTCATGGATTCCAGCAGCGCTTGGGTACTGCCGAGCCTTTTATTTTTTCCGGCCTGTTCCATCGTTATACATAATTCGGTGAGTTTGCCGCTGCCTACATTTGTGCTAAGCGATTTCAGGCCATGTGCCAAAAGGCGGACTTGCTCGGCATCTTCGTTTTCTATGCACAATTGTAGGTTGCTAAGCGTTTGGGCAGCATTCTGCTGAAAGGCTTCTGTTAATGACGTGATAAAAGCCACGTCTTCAATATTATCCATCTTAAATTGTTGGGTGAAAAACTCCATATTGATCGCGGTAGTGTCCTCTACTACGTTAATGGCCTTGGCTAGTGTCCCAATATCTGTTTTTAAAGCGGGCTGATCTGTAAGAATTAAATGTTCCGGCAACCATTTTTTTAAAATCTTGCTCAAATCCTGACGGGTAAAGGGTTTGGTCACCCACTCATCCATCCCCGCTTCTTTGCATTTGGCTTCATCTTCGCTCAAGGCGTGGGCAGTGAGGGCGATGATGGGGATATGTTTGCCGGAATCCGTACCAAGCTCGTACAGGCGGATTTCTTCGGTAGCTTGGTATCCATCCATAAAGGGCATCTGGCAGTCCATAAAAATGAGATCGAAACGCCCTTTTTTTAATGCTTTGACGGCCTCAAACCCATTGCTTACGATCGTTACCTGACAGCCTAAGTCTTCAAGGAAACGCTGCACAACCAATTGGTTGGCAGGGTAATCTTCGGCCACTAACAGTTTGGCTTTAAAGCGGTAATTGGCATTTGACTTACTGGACTTTAATGAGCCTTCGGATTTTTCCAGACATACCCAAAACCAGAAACTTGAACCTATACCGGGTTGGCTATTCACACCAATTTGGCCTTGCATCAATTGGACCAACTGCTTGGCAATGGCAAGCCCAAGACCTGTACCTCGGTAAATCCGGGTCATTGAATTGTCGGCTTGAGAAAACGCTTGGAAAATAAGGTTTAACTTATCTGGGTTGATACCGATCCCGGTATCGGTAATTTCGCAATACAAGCGGACGTTATTTTTCGACATGGGGCGGCAAGTGGCGCTGAGCGTCACTTCGCCTTGAGCCGTAAACTTGACGGCATTACTCAGCAGGTTGACCAGAATTTGGCTTAAGCGTATGGAGTCCCCAATCAGGACATCCGGCAGTTCTGTATTAATGTGAAGTTGGTATTTCAACCCTTTTGATTTAGCCTCCAATTGCAATAATTCAAAACTGTCGCGGAGTAAATCAAGGCACACAAATTTTTGCGAGGAAAGAGCCAACTTACCGGATTCTATTTTGGAGAAATCCAGAATGTCGTTGATGACGCTCAGCAATAAGGTCGAAGATTGCCTCATCACCTCGACGGAACGCCGCTGTTCAAGCCCCAATTCGCTATTCCATAAAAAATCTGCCATACCAAGGACAGCATTCATCGGTGTCCTGATCTCATGGCTCATATTGGCTAAAAATTGTGATTTGGCTATATTGGCCGCTTCCGCCTCTTCTTTGGCCGCCAATGCCTCAGCAACGACTTGCTCCAATTCAACATTCTTTTCCGATAATTCGAGAGTGCGATCACGAACCTGGACAGCCAGCTTTTCGCGCTGCCATTCTAACAGTTCATCCCTGTTATGAATTTCATCCAACATTTCGTTGTACACATCAAGCATTTGGCCGAATTCATCATTGTTGGTCTTAGTGACACGGCGGGTGAATTTTTTTTCCTGTGTGACTGCGCGCATGGCCTGCATCAAATTGAACATCGGGTCTAAAAAAAACCGTTGCAACCGTCTCGACGCATACAAGACTGCGACTAAGGTAAATAATACGATGGTGGCGGTGATCAAATAAAAGCTGTGTAAAAAGGCATACAAACGGCTTAGGTCATCGACCAGATGCAGGATGCCGATGAGCTCACTATCCATAAAAATGGGCAGGAACAGATGCAAATGGCCATTCTCGTAAAGTATCACTTCCGAATAACCGGATTGAAGGGGCTTTCTTGAGGATTTACCGAAGGTAACTTTTACCCTTTGCACTAGGGACTCCAACCAGGAAGGGTTGGGCAGCGTTTGGGACGTATTATTTTTTACGCGTTCCAAAGCTTCCGAAGCCACGAACTGCCTGTCCCCTTTATAGGCGGTATAGGGGGTTACATAAGCGGCAACTAATTTACTGTCATTGTCGTACAAATATGCCGAGATAACGCCTGGGTAGTTTTTCAACGATTGCAGCGACTCGTTCGCGGCGTCAAAATCTTTAAAAGCCAATGCTGCCCGGCTATTCCAGGCGACGATGCTGGCAACGGCGGATAAATCCTGCTCAGTTTGTTGCCTTCGAGTAACGTATTCCCTGACGGAAAGCGCGGATGCAACAAAAACTAATGCCAGTATAGCGCACGAACCCATCGCCATGGTCAATTTTGTCCGAATTGACGCGTGGTTAAAATAATTCTTGATCCGGTTTATTCCCAACATGTCCACTCAGGAAACAGCCTTCTGTTTTTCCCAATATCGATGAAATTCCGCTACCGGTATTGGCTTAGAAAAATAAAAGCCCTGCACTGCATGGCAACTGGTATTTTGCAGGAACGCCTTTTGCTGCTGGGTTTCAACCCCTTCCGCAATCGTATCCAAATTAAGCGCCTTAGCCATTGCCAAGATGGCACTGACTATGGCGGCAGCATCGGCATTGTCCGGCAATCCTTTCACGAATGAGCGGTCAATTTTCAAGGTATCCAGGGGAAATCGATTGAGGTAACGCAAGGAAGAGTAACCGGTACCAAAATCATCCAGTGCCAGCTTTATCCCTAAATCTTTCAGGTTATTGAGTTTTTCCAGAATATTATCGGTGTCTGCCATAATCATGCTTTCTGTCAGCTCAAAAGTCAAAAATG
This sequence comes from Methyloglobulus morosus KoM1, assembly GCF_000496735.2. Classification (GTDB taxonomy): domain Bacteria; phylum Pseudomonadota; class Gammaproteobacteria; order Methylococcales; family Methylomonadaceae; genus Methyloglobulus; species Methyloglobulus morosus. The sequence continues at coordinate 24,951 of NZ_AYLO01000040.1, read as the reverse complement.
TTGGATTCCCTCCAAATTCCTTTATGATCCCTGCAACCATTGGGATGAATGATGCTTGGTTAAATTGCAGGCTACTCAAGTTGACGGCGATGGCCAGGTTACCCAAGCCCAGTTGTTGCCAAGCTTTGTGTTGGCGGCACACTTCGCGAATCGCCCATTCGCCAAATTGGTTGATCAGGCCATTGTCTTCCGCCAAAGGAATAAAATCATTGGGCGGCAAAAAACCCAATTGCGGACTTTCCCACCGCATTAACGCTTCTGCACCAATCAACCTTCCCGACGCGACCTCCATGACCGGTTGATAATATAAACACAACTCATTATTGGCGACCGCGTTGTGCATATAGGTTTCCATTTCCAACCGTTTTTTGGCCTTGATTGCCATCGTTTCATGGAAAAACCGATACTGGCCTTTACCTGTCCTTTTAGCGTGATACATCGCTATATCTGCATTTTTCAACAAGGCCTCAGAATCTTTGCCGTCATCAGGATAAACAGCGATGCCCATACTGACACCGATATAGGCAAGTCGGTCGCCGAGCTTTATAGGCTCCGTGATCCAGCATTGAATCCGTTCAGCGACGATTGCGGCATCTTCAGGGCGGGTAAGATCATTCAACAGGATAATGAATTCATCACCCCCCAACCTTGCCACATCGACTTTTTGGTCAAAGTGATCAAGATACCTCGATGCCAAATCGGAACACCTTAAACCCTCTGTCAGGCGTTTTGATATTTCCATCAAGAGATGGTCGCCCGCTTGGTGGCCATAGGTGTCGTTTATCCCTTTGAAGCCGTCCAAATCCAAAAATAAAATGGCGAAATTATGTTTGTTCCGTTGCGCCAGTTCTAATGTTTTCGCCAAAAATTTAAGAAAGAAAATCCGGTTAGGCAGTTGGGTAATCTCGTCGTAATAGGCCAAATGCCGGATTTTGTTTTCTTGCGCCTTGAATTCGGTTATGTCCTGGACTGTGCCGACCAGGCCGGTGAGTTGAGCCTTATGGTCCGCCACCGCTTCGATATGTTGCGAGACGTAACGCTCTTTCTTCCCGGACGTTATAATGCGAAACTCTAAATCGGATGCGCCTTTCGTTTTGATGACATTCGCCAAATGCTTTCCCACGTAAGGGATGTCGGCTTTATGGATATATTGATTGAAATTATGGGTACTGGGACTGAATTCGCGCTTATCAAGCTCCACCATCGAATAGATCTCGTCTGACCAGTACAACATTTCATCATTGACTTGCCATTCCCAATCGCCCAATCGGGCCATTTTTTTTGCCCTTAACAAACGGCGTTCGCTTTTTGCAAGCTTAAGCAAATTATTGCTTGCCTTGACCATGTAAAGTAAGCGTTGCGCCAATATTTTCCAGTTAAATGGCTTGACGACGAAATCTGTAGCGCCTGAAGCATAAGCCTGGGCTATCCGTTGGGAATCTTCTGTTACTGTCATGATAACCAAGGGAATATTTTCACCATTAGGTAGGCTGCGAATTTCGGCGCAGGTTTGGAACCCATTCTTAATCGGCATTTCAATGTCAACCAGGACAATATTGGGCGACTCCTCCTTGAACGCTTCCACACCTTCTTCACCATTGAAACGCGATATTAATTTAAAACCCGCTTCCGACAAGTTACGGTTTGCCCACAAATGGACGGTTTGGTCATCATCAATAAGCAACACAACCGGCAGGCTGGCATCAGTGGGATTCATTAAATACAGTTGACAGTTGTAAGGGGGTATTTATTCCTAAAGCGACAGGATTAAGATTAGCACAATTCTATAAGAGGGTAAGGCAGCAGGTGGTAATCCGCCCAAACGGCACCGTCTGTATAACAAACATTTGTTTGAGTTTGTGCATGACAAGTTTAAACCGTACGACACCGCTTAAAAAGAAAATCTATCTCGCTAAAGCCGCCTATTTGCCCTTGTAGCTGCTTTTTTTCCCAATACATTTCGGTTTTTCGGCTTACGACTACTTTTTTATCTGCCCGGTTTCCGATGGCAATATCAACTCCTCTTCGGCGGCATCGAAATTTTCCAACTCTATCACATGGGGTGATTCTTTATTTTTGTCTCTATCGAAACCAAGAGTGTTGGCGTCTTTTAGGAGATTGCGATGATGCTTGTGCCATCACAAAACAGGGTTAAGATAAACATTATGTTTCTTTAATCAAAGCCATGCAAAGTAAAATTTTACGGTACTAGCTGGTTTGGCTGGTGAGTATTTTTGCGCCTTCACCTACTCAACAAGAACCGTCCATACAGCTAAACCTATTGGGCAGGCAGACCCCTTGCAAGATACATAAGCCAGAGCTTATGCACCCTGCAATCTTTGCCGGCAATCCCTTTATCAGATTAATTCTGTTGTGGATAACCCTGCGGTGGGTAGCTTTGTTGCTGCGGGTAACCCTGTCTGTTGCTGCTGATAACCACCGGGTTGTTGGGGTAGCTGAACGAGTTGCTTGCCTTGCCATTCAAAACGCTGATTTAGCTTTCCACCACGGACGATTCCTACTCACTTTTACGTCAATTCCGTGTATTATCCAGCTCAGCTTTTCTGGCATAAGGACAATACCTTTTCGATAATGGATATTCAGGCATTAAAAGACGGCATTCTTAGCTCGCCCGCGTTTGTGGTGGACGAACTTGAAGTGTCGAAGGCTTTAGAAGCATTGGCTACGCTCCGTGATCGATGCGGCTGCAAAGTATTATACTCAATCAAGGCATTGCCTTTGTCGGCTGTCCTGGCGCTAGCAAAACCCTATGTCGACGGTTTTTCGGTAAGTTCGTTGTTTGAAGCACGACTGGCAAGCGAAGCATTGGCTGGTCAGGGTACTATTCATTTGACGACACCGGGAATCAGGCCAGATGAAATAGCCGAGTTGACTGTGCTTTGTTCGCACGTAAGCTGCAATTCCCTTGGCCAATTCCGGCAAGTTGCAAGCGTCGACAAAACCAGCTCGTCATTGGGTTTACGGATCAACCCAAAACTTTCTTTTACTGAAGATGCGCGCCATGATCCGTGTCGGCAGTATTCGAAATTGGGTGTTGAGATAAGCGATTTCCTTGATTCCGGGCTTACCGAACACGCTAAAGGTTTGCATTTTCATACCGTTTTTTCCGCTATGGATTTCACGCCGATGATGCAAACCTTGGACAAACTAAAGTACCTAATGGGCAATCAATTAACCGCTTTAGATTGGCTGAACCTCGGCGGCGGCTATTTGTTCGATCAAATCATTGACAGCAGCGGATTTATCAGTCAGGTAGCTTCGTTAAAAAATGACTTTGACCTTGATATATTTATCGAGCCTGGCAATGCTATCATGGGTAAAGCAGGCTATTTACTGGCTACTGTGATTGATTGCTTCAGCAGTGATGGTAAAGCCATTGCGGTATTGGATACTTCGGTCAACCACAATCCACTAGTGTTTGAATACCAGCGGCAACCGGAATTGTACGAGCATAATCCTGACGGGGGTTATTCCGTTATTTTGGCTGGCAGCACCTGTCTGGCGGGCGACCTGTTTGGTGAATACCGCTTCAACCAGCCCTTATCTGTGGGCGATAAATTGGTGTTTAAGCGAGTAGGCGCATACAGCCTGTCCAAAGCCAATCGGTTTAACGGCTACAATTTGCCTGATATATACATAACTGACAGCAAACAGACAAGACGAATAAAACGCGCCACTTATCAAGATTATCGGCAACAATGGCTGAGCGATGAGTAACTCAGCATTCACCATCAGGCAACCAAGAGATGCACTTTGAAAGTAATTCGGGTTAATGCCTTAATAAATTTCCATTGCAACATGCAGGCCAAGCACATCGCTTTATCGCTGTTGAGCACCTCTCGGGAAAATTAGCTTTGTCGACAACCGAATTTTAAGAATCCGTAAATCCAAGGCAATTTATAAAAAAGTCCCTTACCCAATACTGTTCATTTTGCGTTCACATCGAAATACTACACTATTTACCAGCCAAGTCAGCATGATTAAATATCGGTATAATAAGGACAAACAGCTCGTAACAACAGGAATCGACTGACCGAGTCAGAATTTATGGCAGAAAAGACAACAAAACGTAACACCAGGTATGGCGCCCAAAAAAAGCCGACCCAACCGAAATCGCACTGGTTTAGGAATACTGTGTTGCGGGTTTTTGTTGCAGGCACGTTTTTACTGTTCTGCTTTTTAGGCTACCTCGATTCCAGCGTTAGGGAACAATTTGAAGGCAAGCGCTGGGCTATACCTGCCCATGTGTTCGCCAGCCCGGTTGAGCTTTACACAGGACAAAACCTGACTGCCGAAAAATTTGCCGAATTGGTCCAGCGCTTAAACTATCGCCAAGACAGTCAACTCCAAGTTGAAGGCTCATATACTAAAAAAGGCCAACAATACATCATCAAAACCCGTGCGTTTGATTTTTGGGATGGCCATGAACCCAGCAGAATAGTGTCGGTCGATTTTAATGAGTCCGCCATCGCTAGCGTGATGGATTTTAGCGAGGGCAAAGAAATCGCTATTGTGCGTTTGGATCCGGTGCAAATTGGCAGTTTTTACCCGGCGATCAAAGAAGACCGGATATTAATTAAGCTGGAGGAATGCCCCGATATACTCATCAAAGGTTTGCTAGCATCCGAAGACCGGAATTTTTATAACCATATCGGCATTTCATTTCGCGGTATCGCCCGGGCAATCTTTGCGAATTTTCAGGCAGGCGGCCTTGTTCAGGGCGGCAGTACGATTACCCAGCAATTGGCCAAAAATTTTTACCTGACGCCTGAACGCTCGTTAAAGCGTAAAATCCAAGAAGTGTTTATGGCACTGATTTTGGAGTTCAGGTACAGCAAGAATGAAATCCTGGAAGCTTACCTGAATGAAATTTACCTGGGGCAGGATGGCGCCAGTTCGATTCATGGTTTTGGCTTAGCCAGTGAATTCTATTTTGGCACAGCACTCAAAGACCTTAATCTGGAACAGACGGCAACCTTGGTTGCTTTGGTTCGTGGCCCCTCCCAATATGATCCACGGCGTTATCCGCAACGTGCCGTTGAACGGCGCAATTTGGTGCTGGATGAGATGGCCAATGAGGAATACATTACCGTAGAACAAGCAAATCTAGCCAAACAAAAGCCGCTGGTGATCCTGCCACGTTCACATACGGCAAAAAACCGTTATCCGGGCTTTCTGGATTTAATCAAACGCCAGTTAAAGCAAGAATACCGCGAAGAAGATTTGACCTCAGACGGGCTTAGGATTTTCACGACGCTTGACACTCAAGTGCAAGACACGCTTGAACAGACTGTCAGTAAGCAATTAAGCCAGATGGAGAAATCATCCAGTGCAAAAAACCTGGAAGCTGCGGTTGTGGTCACGCGCAGGGACAGCGGCGAAATTGCTGCCTTGGTAAGCGCACGCGAAGAATCGGCCTCCGGTTTCAATCGGGCTTTAGATGCCGTGCGGCCTATCGGCTCGTTGATGAAGCCTGTGGTCTATTTGACGGCACTGCAATATCCAAACAAGTACACGATTTCTACGCGTGTCAGCGATTCCGACATTTCGGTTAACTTACCCAATGGCACGACCTGGAGTCCCAAAAATTACGACCACAGGGAGCATGGCAATGTTTCCTTGCTCACCGCGTTGGCAAAGTCCTACAACCTAGCAACTGTCAGGATCGGGCTGGAAATTGGTGTTGCCAGGACAGCAAAGACGTTAAAAGAAATGGGCATTACACGAGAGGTCGACATTTATCCCTCATTATTGTTAGGTGCATCTTCCCTGACACCTATTGAAGTGACGCAAATGTACCAAACCCTGGCAGGCGACGGTTTCTTAACGCCCCTTCGTGGTATCCGGGCAGTCGTTGCTGATGGCGGCAAACAATTACAGAGCTATCCCTATGTTGTCAGGCAAGCAGTCGACCCCTCTGCAACCTATATCGTAAACACCATGTTACAAGAGGTGATGCACCAAGGCACGGGGCATTCCGCTTATGACAATTTCCCCAAAGATTATGGCTTGATAGGAAAAACAGGCACCACTAACGATGCCAAAGATAGCTGGTTTGCCGGCTATACGGGGGATTATTTGTCAGTGGTTTGGTTAGGTCGGGATGACAACAAGCCGATCGGGCTAACGGGTGCAACAGGGGCGTTGCCAGTCTGGATTGACTTAATGAAACAGATTTCCAAACAGCCGGTCACGCTCATTCCACCCGACAATATCACAACAGCCTGGGTGGACATGGGCAATGGCTTACTCGCCAACAAAGCTTGCAGAAATGCTAAAGAACTTCCTTACCTGCCAGGGTCGGCACCGACATCGTATTCTACGTGTGGGCAAGCGGTTATCGACCAGGATAAATCCTGGTTTGATAATTTATTTACAGAATGATTTTCAACTAAGGGTAAATTATGAATAGGGGTACAGTGTTATTTATGGTCGGGCTGTGTTTGCTGGTAATGGCGGGTCCTGGCTTTGCCAAAACCCACGCAAAACCCCACGCCGCCAAACAAGGAAAGAATGAGCCAGTCATACAACTGCAAGTCTTTTTAAAAGTCTCAAAATCGCTGTCCGCCGATTTTAAGCAAGTACTGATTAATGAAGTCGGCAATCCGACCCAAACCAGTTATGGTGTGTTTTACCTGCAAAGGCCCGGAAAATTTCGTTGGGATTACCAAAAACCCTTTAAGCAAGAAATTGTTTCCAACACAGGGAAAGTTTGGTTTTACGACACGGACCTTGAGCAAGTCACCGTAAAAAAAGTGGATGAATCCCTGGGTTCTACGCCTGCATTGCTATTAAGCGGCGATGTCGCCCTGGAAGACAACTACACGATGGAAAGCCAAGGTACTGACGGTGACATGCAATGGGTGAAATTACTGCCCAAAAGCCAGGACAGCAGTTTTAAATATGTGTTGATCGGTTTGTCGAAAGGCACATTGGCGGGCATGGAGTTGAGCGATAACTTCGGTCAGTTGACACGCATTTATTTCTCCAATGTCATCGTCAATGCGCCGCTTAAGCAGACCTTGTTTGAGTTTAAGCCACCTAAAGGGGCGGATGTTTTTAATGATGGTTAAATTCCTTTCATGTAACCATGAAGGATGATTTAACAAAACCCCTAGCCGACCGGATGCGTCCAAGGCAATTGGACGAATACATCGGCCAGCAACATATCCTCAAGCAAGGCAAGCCGCTCTACGAAGCCATCCTATCAGGGCATTTGCATTCCATGATTTTCTGGGGACCGCCGGGTTCAGGGAAAACCACCCTGGCACGGATTATCGCCCAACATTCCGATGCGGAATTCATCCCGATTTCTGCCGTGCTTGCGGGAGTTAAAGACATTAGGGATGCGGTCACACAAGCCAAACAGACTCAAAAAGAACAACACAGGCCAACCGTGTTGTTTGTGGACGAAGTCCACCGCTTTAACAAATCCCAACAGGATGCTTTCTTGCCGCATGTAGAAGACGGCACGTTTTACTTTGTCGGCGCGACCACAGAAAACCCCTCGTTTGCCTTAAACAACGCTTTGTTGTCACGCGCCCGCGTGTACGTGCTGAATGCACTGACAACCGACGATTTATTGGTCGTTTTGGAACAAGCGCTGACCGATAAGGCTAGAGGTTTGGGTACGTTGGAAATAACGATGGCCGATCCCATCAAGCTACAATTTGCCCAGGCTGCCGATGGCGATGCCAGACGGCTGTTGAATCTCCTGGAAATTGCTGCCGAACTGGCCTTGGCAAATGGCGAACGGGAGATAGCCGAACCATGTGCCGCCGAAGTGCTGTCAGGTGGCGTTCGTCGTTTCGACAACCAGGGTGAAGAATTCTATAACCAGATTTCCGCCTTGCACAAATCCGTGCGCGGCAGTTCACCGGACGCTGCACTCTATTGGCTGTGCCGGATGATGGACGGCGGCTGTGACCTGACTTATCTGGCGCGTAGAATTGTCAGGATGGCATCGGAAGACATCGGCAATGCCGACCCCAGGGCTTTGCAGATTGCCATCAACGCCTGGGAAGCACAAGAGCGTTTGGGTAGTCCAGAAGGCGAACTCAGTTTGGCGCAAGCCGTCGTCTATCTGGCTTGTGCGCCAAAAAGTAACGCCGTCTACCTGGCTTATAACGCGGCGATGCGCGATGCCAAGCAATATGGCAGCCTGTCAGTTCCCGTCCATTTGAGGAATGCCCCTACCAAGCTGATGAAATCGCTGGATTACGGCAAAGAATACCGTTACGCGCACGATGAACCTGAAGCTTATGCGGCTGGGGAAAATTATTTCCCCGATGAATTAACCGGAAGTACGTATTACCGTCCGGTGGCCAGGGGCTTGGAAATCAAGATAGCCGAGAAATTAAAGCATCTCAAGGAACTGGACAAAAATTCAGGTAAGTAATGGAATGCGTAAATTCTTGGCTCCACTGAGTGATACGCCAACAAAATCTAAGGCTTTGACTTTTTGTTTGTAATCCCATGCGGCACATGTGCCGCAGCGACATGGACAGCCGCCGATTCGCAGTGGCCTTTTTGGTCGTCGAAGAAAATATCCGCCCCAAATGCCTTCAAAAATGCGCCCTTGGACATCCCGCCTAGAAACAATGCCTCGTCGATACGGATTCCCCATGCCCTGAGCGTCCTGACCACGCGCTCGTGTGCAGGTGCTGCACGTGCGGTCACTAAAGCCGTCCTGATGGGAGAACTGTCGGGTTCAAACTGCATCTGGATATGGTGCAATCGCGCCAGAAAATCCTTGAACGGCCCACCTGGCAAGGGATTTTTCGCTTCATTGCGTTCATTTTCGGCAAAAACCGCTAAACCTTGCTCCTGATAAATCCGTTCAGACTCATCGGAAAACAGCACCGCATCGCCGTCAAACGCAATTCGCAATTGTTGGCTTTGGTTGGCTGTGCCGGAACCGCTCATAATCGTCGCCGCCGCAAACCCGGCATCCAGGGTTTTGACGACATCATCCGCATTTGCCGACAAAAACAAATGGGCGCCAAACGCCGGCATGTACGCATAAGGCGAAACGCCACTGGTAAAGGCGGCACGCGTGATGTTGAGCTTATGGTAAGCTATGGAATTGAATATCCTCAATCCGGTATCGGCGCTGTTTTGGGACAGCAAAATGATTTCGACTAGCGGCTCATTGAGGTTATTGCCATTAAGCGCAAGAAATTTTTTTACCAGGGAAAAACCGTAACCCGGCGCCAAAATCTCCTCTTCATGTTGTATCTGATATTTACAAAACGCTTCTTTACCTTGGGTTTCAAAGACCGCATGGGATTCGTCAAGATCGAATAAGGCACGGGAAGAAACGGCAACCACCAACTTTTGCTTTTTCATAATCTCAGGGTAAAAGTATCGCTTAAAACCATAGCGGTTAAATTGCGTTTGTGCACGCAATAATCTTTGTTAATCAAGTTTTTCTCTTTTGATGATAGAATTTTATAAAACAACCACAAAATAAACCATGCAACTGACTATTACCGCTTTAGGAAAACTTCATACCCATTTTATCGCGGAAATATTGCCCACTATCCGCGATTGCAAGTGCAATGTGTTGGAAGTCAGGTCGTCACGCTTAGGCCAGTGTACTGGCAGCTACCTGTTAATTCAAGGCAATTGGAATCAGATCGCCAAAGTGGAAACCGCCTTGGACTTATTGCAAAAACGCATGGAGATTAAAGTCCACTCGTTACGCACCGAAGCCAAAGATAAAGTCAAGGAGTGCGTCCCCTACACACTGGAAACCATTTCCTTGGACAAGGAAAGCATCATTGAATCCATCATCTCTTTTTTGTTGGGGCACGATATTGATATTGAAGAAATCACTGGCAGCTCTTATCAAGCGCCTTATGCCCAAGCCTCTGTTTTTTCAACAAAATTCGTGATTTTGGTGCCGCCGCAAATCCATTTGTTAACGCTACGTGAAGAGTTCCTCGATTTTTGCGACCATTTGAATATCGATGCAATCCTTGAACCGATCAAAAGATAGGTGTAATTATGTCCATACCCCATATTGGCGATGTGCTGCCCAATTTCGAAGCCCCAGCAACAGGCGATAAGGCCGTCAAACTCAGTGATTATCGTGGCAAATTTGTCGTCTTGTATTTTTATCCTAAAGACAGCACACCTGGTTGTACGCTGGAAGGCCAAGACTTTAGGGATAATATCGAACGGTTTAGCGCCTTAAATGCGGTCATCTTGGGCGTTTCCAGGGACAGCCTCAAATCACACGAAAATTTCAAGTGCAAGCAGGAATTCCCATTTGACCTGCTTTCCGACACGGACGAAAGCCTTTGCCAGTTATTTGATGTCATCAAGATGAAAAACATGTACGGCAAACAGGTTAGGGGTATCGAACGCAGTACGTTTTTAATTGACCCGCACGGTGCTTTGGTGCGCGAGTGGCGAAAAGTAAGCGTAAAGGGCCATTGCGAACAGGTTTTATCGGCCTTGACGGAGCTTTCCGGTCATTGATTTAGCGTTGCCCCCAATCAAGGGGACTTTTCCTGGTTTCCCTGGCAAGGCCGAATAGCGTTGGCATTAGGCGGAAATACTTTCCGGGCTTAATTTTCAGTCTCGGACAAAATCATATCATCATTGTCAAAACCATCCCCCTTGGACGTACCCAGCTTAATCATCAAGCGGACTTCATTCCTGGAATCGGCTGAAGTCAAGGCATCTTCATAACTGATCTTGTTCGCCATATACAAGTCGTAAAGCGCTTGGTCAAAGGTTTGCATACCTTGTTCGCGGGAGCTTTTCATCAGTTCCTTGAGTTTATTGATTTCCCCTTTACGGATGTAGTCCTTAGCCAGTGGCGTATTCAACAATACCTCAACGGCGGGGTAACGGCCTTTACCATCGGTGCGTTTAATCAGCTGTTGGGCGACGATGCCGCGCAAATTCAGCGACAAGTCCATGCACAATTGGTCGTGCATTTCGTCGGGGAAAAAGTGTAATATCCGGTCTAGGGCTTGGTTGGCATTGTTGGCATGCAAGGTGGACAGGCATAAATGCCCTGTCTCGGCAAAGGTGATCGCATTCTGCATGGTTTCCCGTGTCCTGATTTCGCCAATCAGGATCACGTCAGGCGCTTGCCGCAAGGTGTTTTTTAAGGCGACTTCGTAGGATTCCGTGTCAATCCCGACTTCTCGCTGGGTGACAATGCAACCCAAATGCGGATGTTGGAATTCTATGGGATCTTCGATGGTAATAATATGGCCGCTGCTGTTTTCGTTCCGATGTTTTATCAGGGATGCTAAAGAAGTTGACTTACCGGTACCGGTCGCGCCGACAAAGATGACTAATCCCCGCTTCTCCATAATCAAGTCCTTTAGGATAGGCGGTAAATGCAGTGAATCCGAGTCTGGAATTTGATTTTCTATTCGCCGCAGCACCATACCAGCCGCATCCCGCTGGGTAAATGCACTGACCCGAAACCGCCCTAAATTAGGGTAGCCCAAAGCGAACTGGCATTCTTTCGTGTTTTCAAACTCGGACTTTTGCCGCTGATCCATGATGCCCGTTACAACCATCATGGATTGTTCGGCAGTCAACACGGTATTGGAAACCTCAACCAGTGAACCGTCAACTTTCATGGTAGGCGGCCTACCCGCCGTGATGAACAGGTCAGACGCCCTGCGCCTAACCATTAATTCTAATAAGGCTTTAAAATCCATAGTTCCTCCCTATTCTTAACGGAACATATCTTTATTGACAGCCTTGCTCATTGCCATTTTGGAATGGATCAGCCCTTGTTCGACCAGTTCTTTAAGGTTTTGGTCCAGGGTCTGCATGCCTTCCTTGCGGCCGGTTTGAATCGCCGAATACATTTGCGCCACTTTGGCTTCCCGTATCAGGTTCCTGATCGCGGGCGTGCCCACCATTATTTCATGGGCGGCAATCCGACCGCCGCCATTTTTCTTTAGCAGTGTCTGCGATATAACCGCCTGTAACGATTCAGACAGCATCGACCTTATCATATCTTTTTCTGCGGCGGGGAATACATCGATGATACGGTCGATGGTTTTGGCCGCAGAAGTGGTGTGGAGGGTACCGAACACCAAATGACCCGTTTCCGCCGCCGTCAGCGCCAGCCGAATCGTTTCCAAATCCCGCATTTCGCCAACCAGGATAATATCAGGATCTTCCCGCAGCGCCGATCGCAAGGCTTCATTAAATCCGTGGGTATCACGATGGACTTCGCGCTGGTTAATCAAGCACTTTTGGCTGTCATGCACAAATTCGATAGGGTCTTCAACCGTCAGGATATGGGCATAATCATTGGTATTGATGTGGTTGATCATCGCCGCCAAAGTCGTAGACTTGCCTGAACCTGTAGGGCCTGTCACTAAAATAAGTCCGCGTGATTTGGTGGTCAGCTCGGCGAAAAACTTAGGCGCTTTTAAATCCTCCAATGACAACACCTTGGAAGGAATCGTCCTGAACACCCCCGCCGCACCACGCTCCTGGTTGAATGCATTCACCCGAAACCGTGCAATCCCTGGCAACTCGAAGGAAAAATCAGTTTCCAAAAATTCCTCATAATCGCGGCGTTGCTTGTCATTCATAATGTCATAAATCAGCGCATGGACTTCCTTATGTTCCAGGGCAGGGATATTAATCCGCCTGATATCGCCATCAACCCGTATCATGGGCGGCAAGCCTGCTGACAAATGCAAATCCGAGGCATTATTTTTGACTGAAAAGGCTAGCAGTTCGGCGATATCCACAGTTTACTCCTGGATCGTAAAAGAAAGGTTAGTTATGCTGCTAACAATAGTTCAAGTCTTCGCTTTTTTAAAGCGATATTGTTTAATAAACGACCATACCTACTGATACATTCCCTCAATGAATATCCCCGAAAAAATAAAAGCCATCCGAAACCAAATTGAAACGTATTGCAACACGTGCCACCGCAATCCGCAAACTGTCTTACTGCTGGCAGTAAGCAAAACCAGGCCTGCAACCGATATTGCCATCGCTTATCAGGCTGGTCTGCGTCATTTTGGGGAAAATTATTGCCAAGAAGCGTTGCTAAAACAACAAGCCCTGGGTGCTTACGACATAACATGGCATTTTATAGGCCCTATCCAATCCAACAAAACCAAGTTGATCGCCCAACATTTCAGCTGGGTACACAGCGTTGACGGCCTAAAGATTGCTAAGCGCTTAAACGAACAAAGGCCGGATAATTTGCCGCCCCTGAATATCTGCCTGCAAATTAATGTCAGTGAGGAACTGACGAAATCCGGTATTGCAACCGACGAATTAGCGGAACTGTCCGGGGCAATAGCCGAATTTCCCCGATTAAAGTTACGCGGTGTCATGGCAATTCCTGCGCCGGAAGAAGATTACGAACAACAACGCTTGCCTTATAAGGCACTTTTTCGAGCTGTAACTGCGCTAAAACGGCCAGAGCTGGATACTTTCTCCTTCGGCATGACAAATGACCTGAAAGCCGCCATCAGCGAAGGCGCTACGATAGTGAGGATAGGCACGGCTCTATTTGGTGAACGACATTAGAAGACTCATGAAATTTAACGCACCAACAAATCATTCCCAAACCAATCGACTAAAACATGGCGATAGTGTTCAGATTTTCGAGTTTGCAAATGTTCCAGGGGATTAAGATTATCGGTCAGGACAATGCCGTTACTGGCGTCGACCGTGAATTTGCGCTGGTTAAGCCAGTCGGCTTGTCCGGTAGTGAGCGGAGGGGTAGCCAGGTCAATCGGCTGGCTACTCGCCAGGAAGATATAGTCATTGAAATCTTCGCCAGGCTCGGAAACAAACAGGGATTGGTTCGGAAACACTTGCGCTACAGTCCTAGCAACCGAAGCTAACGCCTGTTGGCCTTCGCCCTGCCCGAAGGCGACAAAATTGAGTGCCAAGATGCCTTGGGAAGCCAATAAGCCCTTAAGTTGCCCCAGGGTTTCCACAGTCAATAGGTGAGACGGCTCGGAGCCACCCGTAAAACAATCGTGAATAATCAAATCATACGACCCGGTCAAATGCCGAATTTCATAGCGGGCATCGCCTATGACCTGTTTTCCAGTCGGCTTATAGCCGAAATAATTGCTGGCGGCATCGGCTACGGCAGGATCAATCTCCAAGGTATCGGTGACTATGCCGTACTTATCACGTAAGGTCATTGCCATGTGACCTGCCCCCTGGCCTATCAGCAACGCTTTTTTGATGGTTGGCTTTAATGCCGGAATCAAAGCGACAATATCCTGATAGGTCAAGCGGTTTGTGCCATCGGATATGTTGGCCGCGCCTATCATCGACGCATCGGCAGTCAAGAACCGTAAATCCCTGCCAGGCTGTTCAATGACGCGGACATAGCCGTACAGGCTCTCGCGCTCGGAAAGGACGTTAAAACGTCCATCAGGCGGGATATGGCCAGCGCCGACAATCTTAGGCACTAAACATAATCCGGCTAACGCTAACAGCGTACAAGGCAGCACGGCAACGGTCTTGCCAAAGCGTTTTTGTTCAAACACAGCGACGACAACCGCGAGCAAGAACAGCATCAAACTTAAACTCACCAGGATTTGCCGCGATCCCACCCAAGGAAACAGGAAGAACCCCAACAGTAACGTACCTATGACGCTGCCCAAGGTGCTGACCGCATAAACAGTGCCGGAACTGCTGCCAACGCCATCCAATTCAGATGTCGCCAACTTAATCGCAAACGGGCCCACCATACCGAGCAAAGTCAAACTGGGAAAAAACAACACTAACGCACTGGCAAATGCCCCGCCGCGCAACCCCAACGTATCGGTCGCCAGTAACACAGGCCGGGTAGCCCAAGGGATGAGCAGGGTGAACAAGGCCGCCAAGGCAATAATCAACGACAACCCGATGCGTTGCGCCCGATCCGCCCATTGCCCGCCGACAAAGTAACCAACCGCTAAAGCGATCATGGTGACCGAAATCAAGGACGACCACACATAAAGGCTTGCCCCGTAAAATGGCGCGATCAGGCGTGTACCAAGCATTTCGATGACCATCACCGATGCGCCGGTCAGAAATACAATCAGGTAAAGCCCGGCGTTGCCGCGCTTAGTTGAAGAGGTGTCGACCATGGCTAATTCCCTGTTTGTTTGTCATTCATAATTAACGCTAAAAATACTTTATCCGTGTTCTTTGGTCAAAAGTTGGGGATTACATTATAGTTGTTTTTTGATCCAAAACCCGCCTTTCTCGCCACGAACATCCACCCAAAGATGGGGCAATCCCAAATCCTGTAACCACTCGACCCCTCGATCTTCCTTGAGCATAGCAATCGTCGATGCGCTGCCAGCCACCACACAAAAATCGGCAACCACACTAACCGCCGCAAGATGCCGCACCGGCCACCCCGTTTTAGGGTTAAGGACATGACCGTAACGTACGCCGTCGACCATGATGCAACGCTCATAATCCCCACTGCTGGCTAAAGCCCCTTCGTACAATTGCACGGTATCCAGCAACGCGTCCTTGCTGCGCGGGTGGCGTATACCTACCTGCCAGGGGCTACCATCATCACGGGGACCGATCACCTTAATGTCGCCACCCAGGTTGATAACGCCACGCCTTATGCCCAAGCCGTAACATAAAGAAGCGGCACGATCGACTGCATATTCCTTAACCACGCCGCCGAAATCAATTTCCATACCCGGCACGGAAAAAGCCAGTACAGGTCGTTTCCAGGAAACCTTATGCCAACCGACCTTATCCCGCAATTCATCAACGAGGGATTGTTCTGGCAGCCCCCCTTTATCGAACTTCCAGGCATGTCGCAAAATCCCGGATGTAATGTCAAACAGGCCATCGCTTTGTTCATGACAGGTGACCGCATAATCCAAGAGACTGGCGGTTTCGTCATCCACATTAATTGTCCCGCCGATAGCCGCCGCCCGATTGATTGCAGATAAAAAACTATCGGGCTTATAGCGCGAATACCGTGCTTCTAAGCGTTCTACATCTGCGATAACTGCCAGAAAGGCGTTATTCGCTTTTGTTTGGGTCGGGGCAAATAATTGTATTTCACACGGTGTTCCCATTGCCCTGAACTCAGTGCGAAAGTACTTGAGATTGTTTTGTTGCATCTGGCCATTATAGCGTCGAACAGCGAATAGTTTCAGATAGTGGAATTCGTAAAACCGTGTGGAATTATCAAGCTAAAGTTTAATCATTATAAACACAGTGCCTACCGACCGCTTACAGCCATAATATGGTGGGCTATCAATTTACTGTGCTGCTTGCTTCATAAGGGATTCTAGTTTTGTAATAGCCGTTGTACGCACGACTTCGTCACTGTCATTAACCGCTTGCTGCAGCAGGTCAACATCGTCCGTAATGCCGTCCACTGCCATCAGGCGGACATCTGCCGAGCCATCGTGGATGGCTTCACTAAGCGCCACCGAAATGCTTTCCGTATCGTTACTCCAATGCGTCAACGTCGACAGGGCTTGCGCCCGAACATTGGCGTCTTCGTCATGGACTGCATCTTCCAGCATTTCCTGAATTTTAGGGTCGTCTTTTGTGCCAGCCGCCAATAAAGCTCCAATCGCTTCTGCCCGTCCGGCAGCATTATTCGATTTCGCCATTTTGAGCAGGGTGTCGGAAGGATTCGGTTTCGCTGTCGTATCGGACACTTGCTGGCTTTGCTCGGGCAGCGTATTGCCAGTTAGCGAACAGGCCGTACCGTCCTGGCGCGACCCCAGCACCCAAGCCTCCGCCAATTGCCCTTTGCTCTCCGACTTATCGGGTATATGTGGGTAACGGACAACCAAATCAGCCCTTCTTTCCAGTAGACATTCCAAGACCTGCTTTAAAGTTGAACCCACACACGTCGCCGTCACCAAACCATCAGGTAATACCGAAAAATGGATCGGCACCTGAGTTTTTGCTGTAATCGCTTTCAGCACTTCCGCCATAGGTATCTGCCTAACTTCCAGTTGTAGTTCACTGCCCTTGTTGGTGCTGATGACTAACTCAGCCATAGGCTTTTCCGCTGGTGCAGCCATGCCCGCCCCAGCCAACCCAACAATAATTAAGCCCAACAAATGCCGAAGTAGGCAAGTACGCGTTAACAGAGGAAATTTTGTATACATGGGCTTATAAAATAGTTGGCGACTTATATAACAAAAAAATACGGCGACAAATCCTCATCGCCGTAGGCCAGAGGTATATTGCTTTGGCAGGATGACAACCGGATGCAACAGCATAAAATATCTCACCACTGCCTTAACAAAAGCCGCTCCGTTTTAGTGCCTGACAAGTTGTTCCCAATGCCAATCGTAATGGCCCGTTCGGTGCTACTGGTTCCTCATGATGACAACATTGGCACCTACCCGCCTACTTCTCTTATCCAGGCAGCTTATTGCGGCATCGTACTGTACGATGCCAGGCACATTCGCGTTATATTTATTGATCTTTACCTTATAAACGCCAGGGCCTTTGGCTAATTGGGCCGGCCTGCCGCTGACAATACCGTCACCAGGGGTGGCATCCACGATGACGGGCGTAGAAACTCCGCCTTTGGATACCTGGACACTCACCATAGTGTCCGCAGTCAACCCTGATATGGTCGCACGGATAGCCACTGCCGGTTTAGCGCAGATGGCCTTATAGATGTCAGCAGCCGTTTCCGCGCTGCCCAAGCTGCCAAATTGGTGCAGTTGGTTGACACAAAGTGCCGTATTGGCGCTGTCATCACACTCTGGTGGTGGTGGGGTGGCGCAAATGCCATTGACTAAAACTAGGGGTGCGGTACAACTTGGTGTTGTCGGTATCGTGCAAATGCCATTGACCAATTCCTGCGGAGGTATGCAACCTGAAGGCGGGTTAAGTTCAGCAACAATGTCAACAAAGAATTGGTCTGTATACCCCCCAAAATCATAAATTAACCTTGTAGCAAAGTGTTCCGGCACAGGCAAAGGCTCAGTTATAATGGAATTTCTAATGCCAGTAAGTGAGCGATCCTGCACGGGAGGAGTAATGACACCCTCAACATTGGTTCCAGTATTACCATCACCGTGGCAACCAGTGGCGCAATTACTATCAAATAAGGGCGTAGCAGCCATAGCTTCTGTTGCAGCAAGCAAACCCGTTAATAACACTATAGTTTTGATGACTATAGGTAATTTTGTTGCGTGGTACATTTTAACTATCCCCTCTGATTTATAAGTGCATAGGCCATGCAGCTTATGCGTTGTTTTTAGAATGTAGGGTGCGTTTTACGCACCAAATACGGTGTATGGAATGCACCCTACTTGACTCGGTTATTGCAACAGGCCTGAACCTGACCATGCCAGGAATAAATACCATCATCACTCATTACAAAACTCTGCTTCATCGGCTGCCTGCGTTGCCCGTGCAAGGAAAGACTTAACGGCGCTTTGCTGTTCTGCCACTGTCGCCTTGATAAATTTCCCAGGGGTTTGCTTGGCCGCTTTCAGGCAGCCGTGACAACAAAACAAGACCGTACGGCCTAAAATATCGGCCTTGAATTTTTTGTTCGTGATCTTTTCGCCAGTGACCGGGCAGGTCGTCACACCGTCCCCGCGCCCCTGAAACAGCGAAGAAAATGGCAAGGCTTTTTGCACCCCTTTGGCTTTTACTAATTGCTGCACTGGGTCTGCCCCCTGCGCGTACGCTGTTAAACTAACGCCTATCAACGCGAGCAACAGACCAAGCACGCTTGCGAAACGGTAAGTTGGAAATATGCTGTTCATTGCTTAACCTCAACATTCATTGCTATTCAAACGATAGGATTCGGCTCTCTTAGAAAGCCACACCCCAGGTTGCTGACAACGCACCATCACGATCCAGTTGGTAGCCGTTGAAATCGGTATAAACGGGTTGCAGCCATTCCACACTGAAACGGTTGCCGGCCAAATCGCCAGATGGCACAACAGCGCTTAAGCCAAAGCCGACATCCCAAAACCGACCGCCATAATTGCTGGGGTAGTCTTGTGGGCCGAATCTAAGTTGGGAATTTACTCTAATAAAACCAGTTTCTTCTTTTGGGTTATTGGGATTAAAAAATTGGCCTACTGACGAGCCGTTATATTGGCCCTTGATCGAACCTTGCACGGTATAGACACCGCGTACTGTCGCCGTCAACCAGTTGGTTAGGTTATAGCCGCCCCAGGCCATACCCTGGAACATATCGCCCAAGCGATAGCCGGACTTGTTTTTGCCTTCCATCCGCACAATACCATTGGCTTGTGCGCCCCAAGAGAACTTATCCACCTGTCCGGTGTAGGTCAGGCTGGGCTTGAAATCCCAGGTGCCGCTGCCGAGTTGCATACCGTAATCATGATAGCCACCATCGTTAGCATGAGCCCTGCGGATTTGCAGGTCGACATCGCCTGTGGGTGCGCTTAAGCCAGCGGTCGCATGGACATGGTGCAACCCGTTATCAAAAAGTTTAACCAGGGCATACATCCCCAAATCACCGATGCCGCCCGTTTCATGGGGATTTTGTATATGGTGAGTTATATGATGCCCTAAATTGTTCGGTATGATATCAATACTCTGGGCGCCATCCAGCCCCCGCATACCCATTTGCATATCCACAAATTGCGGCATCAACATCAAGGTCAACCAATCCGTAGGCGCGTACATCAAATCCAGCATGTGCATACTCATCGACATGGACTCCGGCGTTAAAAAGCAGCCTAACGTATCGGTCTCAGTACATCCCCTGTCGACAACGGCTTGATCACTCACCGGACTGGTGCCATTGAGCATGTCACCGCCCTGGCTATTCCACATGTAACGATAGCCGACCATAAAGTCGCCCGCTTTCGGTAGCGTATGGGCAAACATAACGCCAGCGGGTTCGTGTGCGCCGTGCTGATGCCCCGCATGACCGTCGTGACTGGCATGACCGGCTCCACTATTGCCCAAGGCACTCAGGTTGACCTTTAACGCGGCATTGGCTACCCAATAATCAAAATCGGCATAGGCGGACTCACCGCCGCCGCCCAGCTTTAAACCACCTTGATGGGTGTAATACTCAAAGCCGGTTTCCAGGGCAAGCCCTTTGGCAAACTGTTTCGTTACCGTCAACCCGCCACTTAGGGTGCCAAAGCCGGACAAGCGTTGGTCGCTGGAATAATGGGCGGGTAGTTTGTTCGGGTCAACCAACCTATCTAATGTGTAACGCTGTTGCGAAATAAGGAAAGGCGCATAAAAATCAGCCGCATCTTGCGAGTAATAACGGATACGTGGCGTAACCGTCCAGCCGCTGCCCAAGGGCTGCACCCAATCCCCTTCAAACGTATGCGCCTGAATACCCCAATCATCCGCCGAAAAGCGGTAGTCAAAATGCAATGCGGCATCGAGTGCATTAATATATTGCACATAACGCCCACCCACAGCATATTGGTTGCGTACGTCTGGCCGCTGCTCGGTAAACATCGCGATTTGAGTGGGAAATACGCCTGGCGGCAAATCGCCGTAGGTATTGGAATCCGGGTTGTTATCGACAAAGGCTATCGCCACGCCTTTATAAGGGTTGCTTTGGTAGCCAGTGCTGCGGGTATAGCTAAAATCCGCGCCCAGCAAGACATCCTTGTTGACAACCTGAGTCAGGCCAAAATGAGTCGCCCAGTCCTGGCGAGTGCCATGAATGATTGTCTTTTCAATGGTTGTTCCACTTTCACCTACGATTTCAGTTAATTGTCGCGATGGCAGAAGACTTTTCTTCGTATAGTCATCATGGTCTAGCGTGGCATGGGTGTAGCTATTGGTATAACTTAAATCAACATTTAAGGTCGTTTGTTTTTGGTTAAAATCAAAACGTCCGCCGATATTGCCAAAACGGGAATCGTAGTCATCTTCTATGGAAATACCGCCGCCGACACTGACGGCGGCATTGTCCCAGTCATAACTCAGCTTGAAGTCCCCTTGCTTACGGGTTTCCGGCGAAGCTGTCGCCAGCACATGGGTCAGCCTGGTGTCATTTTTGAACACAGGCAGGCCGGTGTTGGGGTCAACCCGGTCGGTTTGAAACAGCCGATTTGAGCGTGAACCCAAAAACAAATTTTTTAAACCAGCCCCTGCGATCGCATAAGGCGAGGCACCTGTTAACGCATCGGCTGTGTTTTTGATGGCACGATTTCCCGATGCCAAGTAAGGCACGGTTGCCATAGGCGTTGCACCGCCCCAGGTATCTTGCAGGTAATTAAAGGCAAACTTCACCCGATCCGTCAAACTGACCCGTGCGCTGCCATGCAGACTATCCACTTCGATGGGGTTGAAACTTTTAGTACCAGAAATCCCAGAAGATGATCCATCGACTTCAGAAACCGATATATCCCTTTTCCCTTCCTGGTAATGGCTGTATTGAAAATCCACCTCGTCACCGTCGGCGGCATGGGCAATTGGCGACAATATCCCAGGCAACGACAAGGCTGTCGCGGTTAACGCTTTTAATGATGAAACCTTATCGTTTTTATTAATAACAGCCACAACCACCTCCTTGTCCCGCATTGCCGCCTGCCGCCGCCTCGCGGCTGCCATAGTTATGCGCCCTTAAGCTGCTTTGTAGCGGATGTGGGTCTAAAGCCATTTGTGGTTTTGCAAGATTGCCGCGCTCCCAGGGTTGTACCGTGGAACAGGCAGGGAGTGTTGCCGCCATCATCAGCAACAGCATTAATGCTGTCAGTTTTGTTATCATCATGCGTGTTTTACCTCTTGTTTCTTTTTTAATGGCCTTTCCTTGGCCTGTTGTTTTTACAAAGTGTGGTTTGCGGTTTTAGTGGCGCATTGGCATTGCGCTGATGCTACGTTGGTGCGGGTGCGTAAACCTGCCCGATCACTTGATATGTACCTTTGGTGGTCAAGCGTATCGTCACAAGCTGGTCGGATTTATTCTGCCAATGCCAGCCAAATTGGCCATTGAACGGGATAATAAAAAAGCCTTTGCCGCTGGTGCTGGTCAATTTGGCGAAGGTAAGGCTGGGCGTTTTGCTGTCTGTGGCTTCGCCGCGTAGTTCGGCGTAAATGGTTTTGCCATTCGCCGTCCAGGTGTAATCCAGGTCGTAATCCCGCTCCATTGTCAGCCTATAATCCAGGCTTTGCTTGGGCGGGATGGTTAAGGCAACGGTATCCTGGCGTTCTGCCAAGGGATCTTCGGCTGGCGTAACAGCAAAAGGTGGGGTTGGCTTAGCTTGCGCTGCAACGTGATCCGCAGCTTGAGCTGTCGATGTAAGCTCATAGCTTACTGCTTTTGGCTCTATTTGCGCCGATGCGTCTTTGATACCGAGATTTGCACCCCAACCAACCGGGTCACTGTGGAAAAAGTTTGGCAAAATCCAAGCAAATAATAGCACTGTCGTTACAACTGAAGTTACAGTTGAAACAATTATTAAACTGATTAGCGAACGCTTGTTTTGGTCGTCAAATTTCATGGTTTTCACATGGTTAAATAAGTAATTCCGGTTGATAACTCAGCGTTGTTCGTATTTGTGATACCTGTGTGTTCAACATTTTCAAAACGTCCTTGACAGCACCGACACTTAACGCCGGCGCTGCCATGGCACATCAAACCAACATTGACTTATTGATTTTGCAAATAAGTTTGTGGCGTTGTTTGATCGGCTGGGTTATGGACACCCGTGTTGTCAATACAATGCGCCCGGACGGTATAGCTTAGAGTACCCGCTATAGCCGGATTTTTGCTCACTATAAATACTTTGTTTCCGGAACCGGTTGCCACTTGTTGAAGCGTGGTAAAGGTGGTGGTACTGCAACTGGTTGCAGATAAAGCGGGCGAAGATAGTGCAGCCTTAACACAGGGCGTACCCGCCTGACGCTTAACTTGAAGCTGGACTTTAGCCGTGTTTGGGTTTAGACAGGTAAAATACCAAATGTCTTTTGCCGCCGCCGCTGTCCCCAAGGTACCTAAATAGTCGTGGGCTGATGCTGCGCCGGAAAAACCTGCTGCCGCGACCAAACTGGCAGCCATTAATGTTTTTAATTTTTTCATCGTTATTTCCTCATGCCGTTAGTCGTCTAACGGATTGTTATAAAAAAGCCGTGGTTTCATCCCCAAACCAACGGCATGGGCAAACGAAAACAATCTCCGCCATACCCGATTTACCTGGCACTTATCGAAACGTTAACGTAAGGCCAGTTATCGGCTCCAGCCTTGGTGCCGAAGTGCGCTATAAACGCAAAAATCCAAGGCGTTCCGCATTGCACGGAACACCCTGGATGGAAAGGATTGGTCTGTTGGTTGAGGCGGTTTGTTTGCGCTTAACCAACAAAAATCAGCCCTGATGGCTTACAGATTTGAATTGCCTTTGGTAAACGGACGGGTGTTTGGGCCAGTCAAGATGGCGTCAAACGCCGCACCAGTCGGCTCAACAGATACCACTCTTGAGCCCGTGGCAGATGAATTGATAACCGTCAAAGTTGTCCAGTAAGTTGGTTGGATAAGCTCTGGGTCGTTATATAACGCACTACCGCCGTAAGGTGCCGCAAACCACCAGTCTTGGCGGTTGTTGTCGCCGTTGCCTGCAGGCAATGAAACGTATACGGGCGCACCATTGACGTTGATTTGGTCAGGCGCAGCAGAAGATGCCAACAGCGGAATCTTGCGTTCAAACGCATCTTTAGGTTGTTTATAGGGGCCTCTAGCATCATTCGCCGCATTTTTCTCAAGGTCGCAATAATTGATTACGCCGATACGGATATTAACTTGCTTTACGGAGGGATCAATGATTTTAGTTACGGCCACTTTGAATGGCGTAATGGTGTTCAGCTTAGGCTCCATTGCGCCGTCTTTCCAGAATAAACCCTCTACTACACCTGGGCTTAACGCATTTGGGTCAATAATTTCTTGTGCTGTAGTAAACGCTGAAGAAACGCTGCCATAGCCGTTTACGCCTAAGTTAAGGCCTTTATCTTCTGGATGTGTTACCGGGTTACCATTAGCATCTAGGATTGGGTTTCCGTTAGCGTCAAAATCTGGTACTTGTACAATTGTCGGGAAGACTCCTGCACCACCGCCTTCTCCGAGAACAGTCCCTGCCGCATCGCGCCAAACAACCCGATCACCCGTAGGGAATACAGCCGATTGACCTAAAACTGGATACGCATCGCCGCTGTCGCCACCACAACCGTGGGTAATGGTAAAACCGTTGTAACTGTTGGCACCCGCCGTAGCAGTTACGGTTACCTGGTCGCGTACACCCGTGTGGGCAAAGGCTTGACCAGCAGCAAACATTACCGCAAGTGCGCAAAGTGTTAGTTTTGTGTGTTTCATTATTGAAGTCCTCCTCGGACATAGGTCTTGTTGTAAAAAGCAATGCATTTATAACGTGGCAGCCGAAGGTGTCACGGCGTAGTTAAGGCACTTTTCATGCCATTTATACGGGCTTTTGTGGCGATTTTTATTTGTGAGAGGAGGAGCTTCAAAAATTCCAGTATATCGATATAAGCATTTGATTATATATTGCTATTTATCTAAATAGCTGCGTGTGCATAACGAAATATTGCGGTTTTCTAAAACAGGTTTTTTAAAGTAAACGACCGTAAAACACCTTAAAAAATCGCCATTTTCTTCACATTAAGCAAAATGTGTAGAATATGCCCCAATTGCATAATTTTTTTGACCCCCTGAAACCCGCGCCAGTTGGGGCTTCCAGGGAAAAGTGCCGAATATGCCGCAACGGGTAGGTGATATGGCACACTTTTTGAGGTGGGCTTGCCGGTTGAATAAGGGCGTTTTAGCGAAATGCGTTATTGAGGAAATATCTGCCACTGTGTGTGGAGGATATTCAAGCATTGAACCCTGCCCAAAGGATTCTTATAGATTCGGCCTTTTAATGCCTGAACCGTTCGTGCTGAGCCCTTCGACTAAGCTCAGGAGAGCCTTGTCGAAGCACACACCGCCTTTCGACAGGCTCAAGG
>NZ_AYLO01000039.1 GCF_000496735.2 Methyloglobulus morosus KoM1 | reverse complement strand
AGGGGACTCCGATTTTTACAGCATCATCTGACTGAAACATCAGCACTTTGTCGAACTCGATACTGTCGCCAGTGCCCAGTTCAAGCTTTTCTACCTTTAAGTACGTACCTTCCTCAACGCGGTACTGTTTACCACCTGTTTGAATTACCGCATACATCGGACACAACTCCATTAAAGCATTGACTAACTAAAATTAACCTGTAATTATATTTTTAAAATTGCCCTACGTCAAATCAATATTCGATCGCTTTAGTGATTTTGGTGGCTAGGCTTTTCCTTTCGCTGTCCATTTAGCTTGGGTTATTCAGTTTGTATTCAGTTATAATATGACAATTATTCTTTTACGGTGTTTATTGCACTCAAGCCAGCTTATGTCAGTACTGAACAATGTCATCCATTTTACTTAACAGCACTTCGGGCCCGATCGATTTTGAGTCTATCAAGCAATTGACCGCTGAAGAAGCCAAGGCCGTTGATGTGCTGATTATCAAGGAATTAAGTTCTGACGTGGTGCTCATCAACCAGATGGGGCATTATATCGTCAGCAATGGAGGTAAACGGTTGCGCCCCATGTTGCTGCTGCTCGCCGCCAAGGCGTTGGGCGAGGTTGACCAAAACCATTTGATGCTCGCCGCTGTCATTGAGTTTATCCATACGGCAACATTGCTGCACGATGACGTGGTGGATGAATCGGACTTGCGGCGGGGTAAGCAATCCGCCAATGCGGTTTGGGGCAATGCCGCCAGTGTCCTGGTGGGCGATTACCTGTATTCCAGCGCGTTTGAGATGATGGTGCGCACCAATATCATGCGCGTCATGGAAATCCTTTCCAAGACGACAACGGCCATTGCCGAAGGGGAAGTGTTACAGCTACTGAACTGCAATAATCCCGAGACAACGGAAGAAAAATACTTGGAAGTGATCTCCAGGAAAACGGCCATATTGTTTAGCGCCGCTACACGCCTGGCGGCAGTGGTGTCCAATACCAGCAAGGAGGTTGAAGAAAAACTGTCCCAATACGGGCAACACCTGGGCGTCGCTTTCCAACTAATCGACGATGCCCTGGATTACAAGGCAACCAAAGAAGAACTGGGCAAAAACCTAGGTGACGACCTCGCCGAAGGCAAGCCTACCTTGCCCTTGATTTATGCCATCAGGAACAGTAATCCCGACGAAGCCAATGTGATTATTGATGCCATAAAAAACGGCAACCGCGAAGCATTTAATGAAGTTTACGCCATCGTAAAAAGTAGCAGAGCGATTGAATACACCGAGCAACGCGCTAATGAAGAGGCTCAAAAAGCAATGGCTTCGTTAGAAGTCCTGTCGGAAAGCGAATACAAACAAGCCTTGCTGGCTTTGGCGAGTTTTTCTGTGCAACGAAGTTATTGAGTCGCTTTAGAGGAATAAAAAGCGTTAAACTTATCAATAAACGTCCCCAGTTGATCTAATGGCAAATGGTTAATTCCCGCCGCCGACTTCCGTCCGCCGCCCGTCGCAAATCCTGAACAAAACTCATCGGCGCCCACTTTGTTAGACAAAGGCGCGCGTAAGCTGATCAAATAGCCGCCGTTTTTGTTATATGAAACTACGGCATGGGCCAAGGTAGGGTTGAGGTTAGCCAAATAGTTGCCGTAAACGCCGCTCACCCGCTGCGCCCAAATGGCATCGGGCAGTATAAACACGGCAACCGCATTGCTTTGGTATTCGGGGTTGATGCTCCTGGCATTGGCCATATCTTGCCGATAACCATTCTCCAGCTTTTCAAAAACGGCGCGATTATCTGAGATAAAATCGAAAGGCGATAGGTAAGGTATCATTTCCTGGTACAACGCCGCTGGCGCGAAATATAGGTCTTCGACGCTGCTCCCATAGCTGTTGTAATTGATATAAATGCCCAGGTTTCTCAAAACTTCCAGCTTGGGGCCGTCTAAAGACAAAGAAGAAGCGAGATTTTCCGCGCTGGTTTCAAGATTGTCGCCAAACGCCGCCGTTACCGCCCATAATGGAAATTGTCCATTCAGGTGCCGATTAACAAGCAAGCTGGTACAGATTGCATTATCCGTATCAATTAATACTTTTAGGTTGGGGTGGCTCGGAATATCGCCAGCTCGGTGATGGTCAACATAAAAAATGGAAGCCCCAGTGCTTAAGAGTTCGGCAACACGACGGCTGTTTTTTTCAAAGGAAATATCCAATACCGTCAAGCTGTCGCCCGGATTGACGGCGACCTTATCCAATAGCTGATTGTCTCGTTTGATGCCTGTTACCAGCGTTGCGGCCAGCGGTTGGGCCAAGCGCAACTGGATCAGGGCGCAAATGCCATCGGCATCGCCGTTGAATACATCAAAGTGCATTTTGGGTTGCTGTCGGCGGAAGAATATAGCGAGAACGTAACAGTGAAATGACCATCTCCACGCAATCCTCTAAATGATGGGCGCTGGTATCAATCCTCAATTCAGGGTTTTCTGGTTCTTCGTAAGGGGAGGAAATACCGGTAAAATCCTTTATTTCGCCCTTCCTGGCTTTCTTATACAAGCCTTTGACATCGCGCTGCTCGCAAATGTCCAAAGGGCAATAGCAATGGATTTCAATAAAATCGCCATGCGGCATCAGGCTTCTCGCCATTGCCCGTTCCGCACGAAAAGGCGAGATAAACGCGGTAAGCGTGATTGTCCCTGCTTCCAGCATCAGCTTTGCGGTTTCGCTGATGCGGCGGATATTTTCCCTGCGGTCTTCGTTGCTAAATCCCAAATCGCCGCATAAGCCATGGCGTACATTATCGCCATCTAACACGAACGTATTAAAACCGTGCTGAAATAAGCGCTCCTCGACTGCGTGTGCAAGCGTTGATTTGCCCGCCCCGGACAAGCCTGTGAACCAAAGTACTACCGATTTGTGCCGGTTTTTCTCTTCCCGTCGCTTTCTGGTGACCGTTGCGTGATGCCAAACGGTGTTTGTGCTTTTATCTATTGGTGTTGTCATTGTTGTATTTCATTTTTTTGAGGTGCCACTTTGAGGATGGCCTTGAATAACCCAATCAATTCGTTAAGTGCGTACGAAAGAGGTAATATTATCACGGTAACAGACAAGACCTAAACGGAGTTCCTTGGCTGTTCTTGCAGGCAAGGTTGCTTGATTAAAGGAAGCAATCTCTAAAGCATCTTGTATGGCTAACAAGTTAGCTAAGCACACAGGGAAGGCTATACTTTTCTGCTAATCCAGGATCTTACTCAGATCATCATTTGACCGATAAGGTTGTAAAAATGAAGTAAAATGAACGCTTTTGAAAATCGACATCTAAAAAATCTTATAGAAAGGCGACAGGTAACTAATGAAGCATTATAAAATAGCCGTGTTGGCGGGTGACGGTATCGGGCCGGAAATAACCCATGAAGCACTTAAAGTCCTTGAGCTCATTGAAGAGCGTAATGCGGTCACATTTGAATTAATGCCGGCGGCGTTTGGCGCGTGCGCTTATTTTGAGTTTGGTGATGCATTCCCGCAGGGCACCATCGACATTTGCGATAAGGCAGATGCCATCCTGAAAGGGCCGATTGGGCTGAGCCATGAGGAATCCAAAAAAATTCCTGTTGATAAGCAGCCGGAGCGGGGCGCATTATTGCCTATGCGTCGGCGCTATAACACGTACGCCAATTTTCGCCCAGTATCTTTGCCCAAAGCCTTGGCGCATTTTTCGCCGCTAAAGCCGGAGATTATCGGCGAAGGTATCGACCTTATCATGGTGCGTGAATTGGTGGGTGGCCTGTATTTTGGCAGCAAAGAGCGTGGTATCAACGATCAGGGCTTGCGTTATGTCAAGGAAACGCTGGAATATGACGAACTGCAAATCCGCCGCATTATGCACCAAGCGTTCAAGTTGGCGATGAAACGCCGTAAGTTGCTGCATAACATTCATAAAAGCAATGTGCTGATGTCGAGCGTGTTGTGGAACGAGGTGATGGAAGAAGTTGCCAAGGAATATCCTGAAGTCGAAGTCGTCAATTATTTGGTCGATGCGGCGGCAACCGCGCTATGCCTTAAGCCCACGCAGTTTGATGTGATGGTGATGGAAAACATGTTCGGCGACATTCTCAGCGACCAAGGCGGCGGGATTTTAGGATCCTTAGGGTTGATGCCGTCGGCTTGTTTGGGTGACGATAAGGCCTATTACGAGCCGTCGCACGGTTCCGCACCGGATATTGCCGGAAAGGGTATTGCCAACCCGTATTCCATGATCGGCTCAGTTGCCATGATGCTGGAGAGCAGTTTCGGCATGGACGGGGAGGCCAAAAATGTCTGGGCAGCGATGCAAGGGGTGTTTGCTGACGGCTATTCTACCGCAGACCTGTCAAAATCAGGCAGCGGGGTGGTAATGATCAGCACGCAACAATTTGGCGATAAGGTGGTGGAGAAACTCAGGGCAATGCCGAAAGTTTAAGGGGCAAATTGTTCGGAGGCTCTTTTTATTCCCTTGAAATATCCTTTAATCAAGGCGTGGTGAGTCCTGGCAAGGCAAGAAATTCTTACGGCTTATAACATTAATCTTTGCAGCGATAGCCTATTTCGCCAAAAGTTGCCCTAAAAATCATTGGTTTTTCGACTATTATGTCGAAGATATTTATGTGTACTAAGTGGGAGAGTTTGTGTGGCAGTAATTACTGAAGTACCCAGTCCGTTTTGCGGGGTTGGCACGGATGACCTGTCGATTCAGGTTGATGGTATTGCCCTTAAAGTGGTGGCTTACGGTTGTGCCGTGAATACGCCTGCTTTTGAACAAGCAATCGGTGATAGTAATCCAAGGCTAGCCGGAAAGTCGGTAAGCCTGGAAGTAGCCGTAACCCAAGCGGCAACTTTATTGGCACAAACCAAACAGCCTGTCATTGGCGGTTGTGCAACGGATGTGCATGGTATGCGGGCGTTGCTGTCGTTGGCCGACCGTTGCGGCGCCGTCATAGATAACATGGGTTTCAATGCAGCAAGGAACAACTTTTTGGCATTGCAAGATTCCGGCTGGATGAATACGACCTTGGCAGAAGTCAAAAACCGTTGCGATTTGTTGCTGGTTGTCGGCACTGATCTTGAAGCCATTGTCCCTCGCTTTTTTGAGCGTTATCTCTGGAATGAAGCGATGTTCCTGGATGACAGCAGGCAGCGGCAAGTCATTTATTTGGGCAAACCTCCTTCGGGTAACGCGTCAACTTCGCCAAATGGACAGAAAGCGCAGGTACTGGCTTGCGACGACAGCGCACTTCCCGAAGTTGTTGGCGTGCTGCGGGCGTTGGTCAAAGGGCAACCGATTAGGGCAGATAAGGCGGGCGGTATTGCGGTTGCCGATTTACAAAGCATTGCCGATAAGCTGAAAGCCGCAAAATACGGTGTTGTTACTTGGGGCGCTGGTGCATTAGGCATCAATAGTCATGCCGAGCTTATCGTGCAGACGGTTTCGGAAATGATTAAGGACATCAACAAAGGCACACGTTGCTCCGGCTTACCGTTGGCAGGGAAGGAAGGTGACCTGACCGCCAACCAAGTTTGCGGCTGGACCACGGGTTATCCGGCGCGGGTCCGGTTTTCCAAAGGTTATCCCGAATATGACCCTTATCTCTACGACACCCATCGAATGTTGGCAAACGGTGAGGCAGATGCCTTGGTTTGGGTGAATGCCTTCAATGTCAAAGCCGTCCCGCCCGAAAGCGAACTGCCAACGATTGTCATTGGTCGCTCCGGCATGACTTTTGCTAAAGAGCCCGATGTCTTTATCCCAGTCGGCACGCCCGGCATCGACCATGCGGGACACGCTTACCGAACCGATAATGTGGTGGCAATCCGATTGCTTAAGTTGCGCGAATCGGGTTTACCCAGTACGGGGGAGGTTTTGTCCGCCATCGAAGCTGAAGTACAGGGAGTTCAACATGCTAATTAAATTAACCGGCGGTAAAGTTTACGATCCCGCCAGCGGTGTAGCGGGTCTTATCCAGAACGTTTATTTCAAAGATGGACGTATCATTGATAAACCGGGCGATCAGCCTGTGGACAAAGAATACGATTGTCATGGCAAGGTCGTCATGTCCGGCGCAATCGACATGCACACGCATATCGGCGGCGGCAAGGGCAATATCGCCCGGACGATGTTGCCGGAAGACCATCGCCAAGATCCCGTGCCGCGCACAAACATTACCCGCTCCGGCAACGGTCACGCCATGCCCAGCACCTACGTGACGGGCTATCGCTATGCCGAAATGGGCTATACCGCCGGATTTGAACCTGCCGTGTTGCCGATCAATGCCCGTCAGGCGCACATGGAAATGGCGGACATCCCCATCCTGGACAAGGGTGGGTACGTCATGCTCGGCAGCGACGATTATTTCTTGCGTATGCTCACGGCGAAAAAAGACCAGAAAGCGATCAACGATTATGTCGCTTTCACGATAAACGCCGCCAAGGCTATCGGTGTTAAAGTCGTCAATCCCGGCGGCATCAACGCCTTCAAATTCAACCAGCGCAAGCTCGACCTGGATGAGCAAAACGTCCATTACGGCGTAACGCCCCGTCAAATCCTGCAAGTGTTGGCGACGGCGGTTAAGGAACTCGGCATCAGCCATCCTTTGCATGTCCACGGTTGTAATTTGGGCGTACCCGGCAATATGCAAACTACCCTGGACACCATCCAGGGTATCGGTGGCTTGCCTTTGCATTTGACCCATATCCAATTCCACAGCTACGGCACGGAAGGCGATTTCAAGTTTTCTTCCGGCGCGGCGCAAATTGCCGAAGCGGTCAACAAGAACAAAAACATTACCATCGATGTCGGCCAAATCCTGTTCGGCCAGACAGTGACGGCTTCCGGCGACAACATGCGCCAACACGCTAACCATAAGTTCGCCAACCCGAACAAATGGGTGGTCATGGACATCGAGTGCGATGCAGGATGCGGCGTGGTGCCGTTCAAATATCAAGACCAGAATTTCGTCAACGCCTTGCAATGGGCGATCGGCCTGGAAACCTTCCTGCTGGTCGACGACCCGTGGCGGATATTCCTGACCACCGACCACCCCAACGGTGCGCCGTTTACCAGCTATCCCCATTTGATTCGCTTGCTGATGGACAGGACGTTCCGCAACGAAGTGTTGGCAACTATCCATCCTGAAGCCCAAAAGATGACCACTTTGGCGTCTATCAACCGCGAATATACCCTGGATGAAATCGCCATCATGACGCGCGCCGGTGCCGCTAAACTTATTGGATTGAAAGAACGCGGCGGCTTGGCTCCCGGCTATTGGGCGGATATAACTATCTACACCGATAACGTCAACCGCGAAGCCATGTTCAGCAAGCCGGATTATGTGTTCAAAGACGGCGAACTGGTCGTGGTGGACGGCAAGGTGGTAAAGACCAAATGGGGTACGACCCACATCGCAAAACCGAATTACGATGCATCGGTGGAAAAAGACCTAAAAGACTATTTCGACCGCTACCTCACCATGAAACTGGGCAACTTTAAAATCAGCGACGATGAGATTACCGAGGACGAACGGGGGAGTTTGACCGTGCATCCGACTAAGACAGCCATATAATTTCGATTAATCCACTGATTGAATTAAAAAGTCGAAATTTAATGCAAAAGCCTCGTGAAATAGAAATCGATGAAAACGATCCTTTCAAGGAAGGCGTAGACTTATTAAATCGTAAAGATGAAATATTAAACTTAACGCCGATTGTCCTAAATTATAACGATCCATTGGTATTGGCTTTAGATGCGCCTTGGGGTGCGGGCAAAACGACGTTTGTAAAGTTTTGGCAAGCTTATTTAAAAAAAGAAGGCAAACAGTCGATTTGTTTTAATGCCTGGGAAACTGATTTTTCAGACGATCCCTTAATTGTTCTGGTATCGGAATTAGATAAATGGGTAAAAGCCAGCAAAAATGATCCAATAATCACGAAATGGAGAAAAGGAATCGCAACAGCTTTGCCGGGAGTGGCTAAACGCACTGTGGTTGCAGCTGTAAAAGCATCCACATTTGGTGCTTTAGACATTAGTGCAGATTTGGAACGTACTGCTGCTGAATTCACGGGAAATATCGCCAGTGATTTATTAGAAAACTTCAACAAACAAGCAAAGTCAATCCAGCAATTTAAGGCTTTAATTACAGAAGCGATAAGTGCTTTGCCGAACGATCAAAAAAATCTAATTATTTTCATTGATGAATTAGACCGTTGTCGTCCGACTTATGCAATAGAACTGTTAGAACGCATCAAGCATTTATTCAGTATCGAACGGCTAGTGTTTGTGTTGTCCACCGATACGATGCAACTTGCACACAGTATCCGAGCGATTTATGGCAATGATTTTGATGGTAAAAAATATTTGCAGCGATTTATTGATTTGGACTATGCACTTAAAAAGCCTGAATCGGAGAAATACATCGAGG